>CAZWEN010000014.1:0-11941 GCA_964632775.1 uncultured Candidatus Saccharibacteria bacterium
GGTCATTTAAGTCAGAAGAGGCATATCTTCCTCCATCTAACTGAACCATTGGTCGCAAATCAGGAGGTAAAACCGGCAAAACAGTTAAAAACATCCATTCTGGTCGAATCCCTGCTTTCTGCATTTCTTGAGAAATCCTCAATCTTCTTAAAATTTTTTTTCGATTAATTGGAGTTGCTTTTTCTAGTTCCTTTTTTAAATTTGGAATCTCTTTTTTAAAATCAATCTTTTCACAAATTTTTCTTAGAACTTCTGCTCCGGTTCCGGCTTCAAAAACTTCCCCACATTTCAAAGAAAGCTCGTGATATTCAACCTCCGAGAGAATCTTTAAGGGTGTAATATTTAAAACTTCCTCCCTGGCTCTGTCTCTAGCCGCCTTCAACTCCCCTGCTTTTATTTTTTTCGGTTTTGAGTTTTTGGTTTTGGTTTTGAGCTTTGAGATTTGAGCTTTTAGCTTTTGTTTGTATTCTTTCTCAATCTCTTCTAAGGTCTTTTTCTTTGCCTGCTCCGAAACATTAGTGACAATGTAAGCGGCAAAATAAATTATCCTCTCCAATTGCTGCATCGGGATATCTAAAATCATCCCCATTCTTGAGGGTACCCCCCGTAAAAACCAGATGTGGGAAACCGGACTGGCTAGCTTAATATGGCCCATTCTTTCTCTCCTAACCTGAGCTTTTATCACCTCTACTCCGCATCTATCGCAAGTTATCCCTTTATATTTTATTCCTCGATATTTCCCGCAATAGCATTGGTAATCTCTTTCTGGTCCAAAAGTTTTTTCACAAAAGAGACCATCCTTTTCTGCCCGCTGAGTCCGGTAATTAATGGTTTCAGGTTTGATTACTTCCCCATGCGACCAATTCAAAATCTCCTCAGGTGAGGCCAATTTAATTCGAATTGATTCTAAATCTGCTACCCTCATAGTGTTAATTTACTTCTCTTGTTCCTTTGGTTTCTCCTTTACCTCAACACTAAGTCCTAACGACTTTAGTTCCGCTACCAATAAATTAAACGAGGCGGGGATATTTGGATTCTTTATTTCTTCTCCTTTTAATATTGCTTCATAAGTAGCCGCTCTTCCCGGGACATCATCAGATTTTATGGTTAACATTTCTTGTAAAATGTGAGCTGCCCCATACCCTTCCAGGGCCCAGACCTCCATTTCCCCAAATCGTTGGCCTCCAAATTGAGCCTTTCCCCCTAAAGGTTGTTGGGTAATTAAAGAATAAGGGCCAATACTTCTCATATGAATTTTATCTTCAACCATATGGATTAATTTCATCATATAAATGTAGCCGACGGTAATTTTTTCTGGAAATGGTAGCCCCGTTCGGCCATCAAATAATCTAACTTTTCCATCCTCAGAAAGGCCAGCCTCTTTTAGTTCTTTTTTAATATCAACTTCAGTCGCTCCAGCTAAAGCCGGAGAAACCGCCTGATAGCCAAGATTTTTGGCGGCCCAGCCCAAATGAGTTTCTAAAATCTGGCCCAGATTCATTCGGGAAGCAACGCTTAAAGGGTTCAAAATGATATCCACCGGAGTTCCATCTTCCATAAAGGGCATTTCCTCGGCTGGTAAAACTTTGGAAATTACTCCTTTATTTCCGTGGCGACCAGACAATTTATCTCCAGCCTGAATCGGTCTGGTTTCAGCCACTTCAACCTCAATTTTTTTTATCACCCCTGGTTCCAATTTATGGCCCAGCTCCCTCGAAAAAACTTTCACTCCAACTATTCTCCCCCGCTTACCATGTTCCATTAATAAAGAAGTATCTTTAACATCCCTGGCTTTTTCACCAAAAATTGCCCTTAATAATCTCTCTTCAGCAGTTAAATCTACTTCTCCTTTTGGGGAAATTTTCCCAACCAAAATATCATTTGGCCCGACCTCAGCCCCTATTCTAATCACTCCTTCCTCATCCAAATCTTTTAATTTTTCTTCTGAGACATTTGGAATATCAGGAGTGGTAATCTCAGCTCCCAACTTTGTTTCTCTCACATCGCAACTAAAACTCTCAATATGAATTGAAGTATAGGTGTCGTCTTTAACCAATTTTTCGGAAATAATAATCGCATCTTCAAAATTTCCTCCCCGCCAGGGCAGAAAAGCAACTAAAATATTTTGACCCAAAGCTAAATAGCCCTGGGAAATTGCTCCCCCATCAGCTAAAATGTCTCCCTCTTTAACCCTTTGCCCTGTTTGGACTCGCGGTTTTTGGTGAAAACAAGTATATTGATTAGTCCTAACAAAAGTCTTCAAATCATAACTTTTAACTTTTGACTTTGAACTTTTAACTTTAATATGGTTGGCATCAACCTCTATCACTTTGCCATCTTCTTCAGCTATTATCTCTTGGCCAGAATCTCTGGCCACCCTTTCCTCTACCCCAGTCATCACTAAAGGAGCCCCTGGTTTTAAAAGGGGAACTGATTGCCGCTGCATATTTGAGCCCATTAAAGCCCGGTTGGCATCATCATTTTGTAAAAAAGGGATTAACGAAGTGGCAATTGAAATAGATTGTTCTGAAGAAACGTCTATAAAATCAATTTTATCCTTATCCGACACACCTGGCTCACCCTTAATCCTGGCTTCAACTTTTTGAGGAATAATATTCCCTTTTTCATCAATTGGCACCGCCCCCGAAGCAATATTATACCTTTCCTCTTCATAGGCATTTAAGTAATGTATATCAGATGTCACCTTTCCTTTTTCTACTTTAAAATAGGGGGTTTCCAAAAAACCATAGGGATTGATTCTGGCAAAAGAAGCTAAGTGACCAACTAATCCGATATTAGGCCCTTCAGGAGTTTGAATTGGGCAAATCCGACCATAGTGAGAAGGCTGAACATCCCTGACTTCAAATCCGGCTCTTTCTCTGGTCAGACCACCTGGTCCAGTAGCTGATAACCTTCTTTTATGTTCTAATTCCGCTAAAGGATTTTCATTGTCCATAAATTGGGACATCTGAGAGGTGGTAAAAAATTCTTTAACTACCGCCATAAATGGCCGGGGATTAATAATCTGAACCGGAGTCAGGGTATAAATATCTAAGGTTGACATCTTGTCTTTAATTATTCTTTCCATCCTCATCAATCCCACCCTTAATCTATTTTGTAAAAGCTCTGTTAGGGTCCTCACTCTTCTATTACCCAAATGGTCAATCTGATCCGGCTTTCCTTCGGGATCATTATTCAGCCGAATTATCTCCCTAATCACCGCAACTACATCTTCTAGCTTCAAAACCCTATCTACTACCGTAATTTCCCCTTTTTTAGCTAACTCTGGTAATCGCTGACCCATCCGCCAACGCCCAACCCGCGATAAATCATATCTTTCAAAATTAAAGAATATGTTTTCAACCAGCTCTCGAGCCGTATCAGGTGTCGCCATATCGCCTGGTCTCAATCTTTGGTAAATCTCAACTAAGGCTTCAGCTTGATTATGGGTGGCGTCTTTAGATAAAGTTTCTCCGATATATTTAATTTCTGGGTCAATATCCAGGTCTTGAAAAAGTTCTTTTATTGCCAAATCCTTATCAACCCCAAAAGCCCGTAAAAGAGTACTGGCTGCTATCTTTCTTCTTCGGTCAATTTTTACTCCAATAAAGCCTGACGCGTCGGTTTCAAATTCTAACCAAGCTCCTCGATTAGGGATAATTTTTGCTCCAAAATAATTTTTACCTCCGGTTGTTTGGGCAGTAAAAAAAGCTCCCGGGGAGCGAATTAACTGAGAGATGACCACTCTCTCTACCCCATTAACAATAAAAGTTCCCCTCTCAGTCATTAAGGGGAAATCAGTTAGAAAAACTTCTTGCTCTTTAATCTCTTTGGTTTTTAGATTGACTAACTTAGTTTTAACTCTTAAAGATGCCTCGTAAGAATCATTATTTTGTTTGGCCTCCAAATCAGTTTTATATTTCGACTCATCCAATTTATAATCCAAAAACCAGAGCTCAAGCTCTTTCCCAGTATAATCTCGGATTGGAGAAATTTCTTGAAAAAGCTCTTTTAAGTCTCTTTCCCAGAAGGTTTTCCAGCTTTCCTTTTGCAAACCCAGTAAATAAGGCAAAGGAAGAAAAACTTTAGCTTCCCCAAATTTTTTAATTTTAAGAGAGTCCATGTCTTAAAACAAATTAAAATACCCTAATTTCTGTTCTGTTTAGGGCAATAGAGCTATTTAGTTTTAATATAAAGAGGAAATCAAATATTTAAAAAATACTTATTTAAAATAATTAAAAAATTAAAATTCAGTAAACTTAATTTTAGTCTATTTTAAAAAATTTGTCAAGTAGACCCAGAAGACTATTCTTCTTCTTTTTTTTCTTCTTCAGCTCTCAGTTCTTCTAATTTAGATAAGACATCGGCATTTCCGGGATTTAATTCTAAAACTTTCTCAAACTCTTTAATCGCCAAATCTTTCTCGCCCTTGGCTTCGTAAGCCACTCCTAAAGAATAAAGGGCATTGGAATGAAAAGGAGCTAAATCAATCGCCTTCTTAAATTGGGGAATAGCTTCATCAATTTGGTTATTGTTAAAATAAAGTCGGCCTAGCTGGAAAAAGATTTCAACTTCAAAAGGATAAGTTAAAGATAACTCCTCCATTTTCTTGATTGCTTCATCTCGCTTGCCTTCGCTTTCAGCAATTAAAGCCTGCTGAACCTGAGTATCAAGATAATCGGGCTGCAACTCTAAGGCCTTAGCAAATTTTTCTTTTGCTTGTTCAGGTTTTTCAATAACTAATAATTTTCCGAGTTCGGTATAAAGAACGGGGTTAGTTGGTTCAAGCTCAATTGCTTTCTCAAAAGCTTTAATTCCCCAGTCTGTGGCTCCCGCGGTTATCGTCTGGATATCTCGATAAATTGTTCCTCGTATCTCCCAGTTAAAGACTCGATTAGGAGAGAGCTCGGTTGCTCCAGTAATTCTAATAATATTTCCTCTCTCATCAATAATTTCTCCCCCCTTGGAATAATTAATCGCTCTATTGACATATTTAGTCAAGGCTTCAGAATTCTGCTTTTCAATGGGTTTCATCGCTTCATTTAGAGCTTCATTTAAATAAACTCTGGCTAAAATTGACCGATATTGCGACTGATAAGGATTTAATACTGCTGCTTTTTCTAATTTTTCAATTCTGTTGGTCCCAACGGCATTTTTATAATTGATGTCGGCTAAATAGAATTTGCCAGCAAAAAAATACATTCCAAAAATCACCAAACCCAAAACTATTAACAAAGTAGAGAAAATCAAAGATAATTCCGGAAAATCTTTGAGAGAAACAGTTTTTTCCGCTTCCCCTCCTGCTTTAGTGGAGAGCCAACTCGCCACCGAGAGTCCCAAAATTAGCCAAAAAATAAAAGCTAAAGTTGTGTTTTGATAGTAGACAAACTGCCCTACCAATAAAGCCAGAAATGCCATTAATAGCGGAAGTGAAACCTGGTTTTGTAAGCAAAAGAAATAACCCATCATTAGAAAAAAGCTAATCAAGAAAAGATAAGAAAGTATCCCCAGAAACCCTGTAGTCCCCAAAATCTCTGTTATATAATTTCCTGACCTATCAAACCTTATCTGCCAAAGGGAATTTTGACTAAATTCTGCTGGTTTGAATTTTGAGAAATCATAGTGCCAGGTGCCAATTCCCGAACCTAAGAAGCCTGATTTCACATTTTCGGTTGCTGCCTTAAATCCAATACCCCAGGATTCAGCTTGGTCTAAAACTTGTTCCTTGGGTAATTGAAGATTGAGTATTGAAGATTGAAGATTAGAAGTATCTACAAAGAGAAATACTCCGGCTATAATAATTAAAAATATTGGCAGTAAAAGTCTGTTTACCTTTTCTCTGAATATTCTTTTCCCCAAAGCAAACCCAACAAGTAAAAACAAACTCACCAAAAGCAGAATCCAGGCCGGGGTAAAATCAACTAACATTATTAGTACTAAACTGGCAATTAATAACAGCCAATCAAAAAACTTTTGACTTTTGGCTTTTGACTTTTGACTTAATATCAGTCCCACCAAAAACACTATAATGATACCTAAAAACACTGCCAGTCCTTCCATACTCCCGGTTGCCGGATTAAATGTTCTCTGGGTCATCATCTGAGGTAATTGAAATTTCGTACCAAGTAGATTATTAAATTGAGCCCAAATCCCAAAAATCGAAAGATAACTAAACAAAATCACAAAAAATACTGACCACTTGAATGTTTTTAACAAGCCATTTTCAGGTTTAACATTATTGGTAATCAAAAAGAACATTGCTCCAAAACTTAACAGTCCAATCAATCCGTCGGAGAATCTTCCGTAAAATCCAAGCAAACTTGAACTTTTGTCCACTGAAAAAACTGCACTTAAAATAGCCACAAATAAAAACACCAAAACCGGAACATCTAAAGGCGTTCTTTTAAACCTCAATTCCTTATCGCCCAAAACCATCTTGGCAATCCAGGCCAAAAAGGCAATTGAAACCAAAAAAAACAGCAAATACTTTTTATTAAACTAGATAGTTTCAAATCTGAAAGGCAAAAAGAAAAGTGGCAATAAAAAAACAAGCAGATAGAATGATGTTTTAATAATTTTATTTAAAATATTACTCATTTATTCAGTGTATATTGTTGCTTTTTTTATTATAATCTTATAAATGTTTTCAATAAAGTCTCCGCCGGCATAGCCGATGATAAAAGCCAAAGCCGGACTAAAAGCCTCGGAAAAAGTAAATCCCACCCCTTTTATCGCCCAAACTGCCACCAGCCCAATAATTCCCGAAGCCATCATTGTTCCTACAAAATAACCCGGCCTAAATTTCACATCTTTGTACGAAAACTGATGCTTAATAAAGCCGACCAATCCCCTGATGAAACCGCCTCCAAAGGCGGCAATAAAAATATAGGTGAACATTTTTATGAGCGTGACGGGGTTTGACCCCGTCAATTTTTATTATACTCCTTGACACCATTTTGGGAAAATCTACAATGAAAAATATATGAAGATAACAAAATGCGATTTATGTAAAAAGAAGATTAAAGGTGAACCAATAACTGCTGGAGTTTGGTTTTTCCCAAAAGCCGAGTTGTGCCAAAAATGCGGAGCTCCCATTATGAATTTTTAAAAAGACACAAATTTATAGAATCGGAAAAAAATAAAAAGAAATAAAACTAAGTGTTTAAACTTTCACTTTAAACAGCTTTGAAAAGGGCTGTTGTTTATTACTCTATTGGTTTTTTGTAGAGATTGCAGAAATCAAATTTCTGCAACAATATCTACTTTAAGGCAATTTTTAATTTTGCATCCAAGGCTTCGCCTACTTTCTGTAAAAAAGAAAGGCTGGGGTTATAAGTTCCGGATTCGAGCCGGGAAATAGCCGATTGTTTCGTGCCAATTTTTCGGGCAAGTTCTTTTTGACTTAAACCTCTTTCGATTCTTTTCTTGATAATCATTTCAATTACAGCAAATTCGGGCCCAAGTTTTTCATAGGCGTATTTAATCTCCTTGTCTTTTAATAATTCTTTCTTCAATTGTCTATAAGTTTTCTTTTTCATATACTTTCTATATAACATATACGTTATACCCTGTCAAGCAGTTTTAATTTTTGGAGGGCGATTTTGATTTCCTTTTGGGGAATTTTTTGTGATTTTTTAACAAAACTGTGTAAAAGAAAAATTTGCGATTTATGAAAAGTATAAAAAATTCTGACTTCTTGCTTTCCGGAAATCCTAAGTTCAAAAAGATGGGTTGAAATTTTCTTTGTATGCGGTGGTTCTAATTTTTGACCAAATTTCTCAAGTAGATCAATAGTACGCAAAACTTTAGCTATTGTGGGTTTTTGTAAACTTTTAATAAATTTTTCTAAAGAAACATCAGAAATGCGAATTTCCATATTTATGGTTTACTCAAAAATTGGACCCGTCCCTATTTTTCGTTTTAAGATTTATGGGCAGGTGGTGCTGGCGGTTTCGCAACCATTTGACCAGTCATTGTCGCAATCTGAAAAACCTTCAGCACAGACACAAGTAGGAGTACAGGTTTGACAAACTCCTTCAAGACAAGTATTTTGACACTCGCCAGCTAAATTCAAACTAGCATCGCACGAAGTAGTACCACAAGCAGTGGCATCGGTTCCTACTGCTTGCTGCTCTTCAATTGGTTTTCCTTCATCAGTGCCACAAATATTTGAGTCAGCGCAAGTTCGAGTTTGAGAGAAGGTTTGGCCACAGGCAACAGTCTCTGGCAATGGCTGCCAATCAGCACAAGACCAATCAGGAGTGCAAGCAGGCGTTTCTGGCTCAGTATTACAAGCTTCATTGTACCAGAAACCCCCGGCATTTTCACATTCAGCCTGAGTCACACATAAATTCAAATGGGTCATATCACATACATCCTCAACTGGTGGTGTCGCTACTTCACAAATACCACCTTCATCTATTTCATTATCGCAATCATTATCTATACCGTCGCAGACTTCTTCTTCTACAATACACTCCTCTTCTTCCTCTTCTTCCTCTTCTTCCTCCTCTTCGCCAGCGCAACCTTCGTCAATCTGACCGTCACAATTGTTATCAATTCCATCACAAACTTCAGCAGCGCTGGGGTTGACATTCGGGTCACTATCATCGCAATCAGTGTTATCTAAGATATAACCAGCCGGAGCTTCGCAAGATGAGATAAAGTTTCCATAATCCCCAAATCCATCACCATCGCCATCGTAATAGAAAGTTTGAGCTTGACAGCCTCCTTCACCGCTGCCTTCATCGCCTTCTCCAAAAATGTCAATCTCCTCACACTCCCCTTTTACTTTCACCCACTCACCATTTTCAAGCCAGGTGCAATAAATTTCTCCAGTGATTTGGTCGCGCATCTCTAATTTATCAAGTTGAGCCACTTCGGCAATTAGTTTCTTCACTCCAACAATACCATTTTCAATCAATAATCCGAGTTTCTTTAGACTATTCTTTATTGCTAAAGTAAACTGGTCTAAAATTGTTAGTGGTTCTTCTTCCTCGGCTTCTTCCTCTTCGGGTTCCTCCTCTCCTTCTGGAGCTTCTGATAATGAACCATCTTCGGTAAGCGAGCCCAAAGAAAAACTAACATTAACAAAAGTCATTACCTCGCCTGCTTCGCTTTCAACGGTCTGGCAGGTTTCAATTTCTTCAGCTTCTCCGGTCTCTTCGTCCTCAATAGTTTCTATCTCGCATTGGATTACTGTGCCATCAAATGGTTCAAGAGCCGTACCGATTATTATTCCTGGATCAGTAGCTTTCATTGCCACTCCCGGAACCAAAGAAGAAGTTAAAGCATCACCAGGCTCAATTGAACCGTTTTCGTTTGAAACTTTAACTAATACTCTTCCAGCTAATGCTAAAGGTTTATAAAAATCAGCTTTTTTCTCACCGAGAATAAAATCGTCGCTAATTGGATTGGTAATTACACCCAAAAGATTCACTTGATAAGGTTCAGTAGTTTTTTCTAACAAAAATGGCGCTTTCGGGTCTTCAATAAGATTTGGTTTATCTTTGCTAATAGCTACCAAATCACCAACTTCAACATCTTCTGTACAGGGAATGTATTCGGAAAGATCGACATCAGCCAGCCAAGCTCCAGCATTAGAAAGGTTATCCCGTTTATGAGTATTAGTCCCAGCATCATTCAAGTCTCCAGTTTGACCACTGGAATAGAGATTATTGCCTTCTATCATATTATGGTCACAGCTAGCAGTCGATACATTAATACCATATTTTGTCCTGGGCACAATAACCTCTTCACCATCACCTTGGGCATTAGTAAGCCCTGTATCAATTGTGACCACAGTACCGACAATATTTACTATTGTATGAGTTTCTTCATTTGCACCGCCTGGGTCTATGGTTATACCTCCACCAACCCAGAACCCAGCGGCATCGGCTAATGTTAGGTCAGTTTCTCCTATGCCATGTGCTCCAACTAGCGTGGTAGCTACACTGGCACGGCGGCAAAGATTGCCTGAGATAAGATTGTAGTCGCTTCCAACAAGGTAAATGTTATCATAGGTATTATCTGTGCTCTGTGAATTCTCCTGAAAGATATTGCCACTGATGGTGTTGTCGTTGCTGCTGCTGCTAAGGTAAATGCCCTCGTGACCATTTCCCTGAAAGGTATTGCCAATAATGGTGTTGCTGCTGCTGACGCCAAGGTAAATGCCCTGGCTACTATTTCCCTGACAGATATTGCCACTAATGCTGTTGTTGCTGCTGTTGTTAAGACCAACCCCAAGTCCATTGCCATTACAGGTATTGCCAATAATGGTGTTGTTGCTGCTGTTGTTGCCAAGGTAAACCCCAGTTGAGTTGCCATTACAGGTATTACCCATAACAATGTTGTTGCTACTACCCTGAAGCGCAATCCCTTGGTAACCATTCCCCTGGCAGGTATTAGCCATAACGGTGTTAAAATCAGAACTCGTCAACAAGATGCCTGTACGAGTTCCCCCAGTTGAATGCCTTCTTGAATACACATTCTGAATCAAGGAGTAGTCCACATAGTTAAAGTAAATGCCCACGTCACTTACACTGCCTGCCCCTCCGTCAATCTGCATATCAGCAATGACTATATGCACCTTCTCAGTGCCAGCGCCGCCAACAGCGCTGAGAAAATTGAGGTCGGCAGTGGCAGTGGTCAGGATAGTATTCCTGCCAGATCCCCTGAGGGTCTGGTTAGAGTCAAGGTTGATTTGGACTTGGACATTGTAGGTGCCCTCAAGGAGCTTGACCTCTCCACCGGTTGCCGGCAGAGCGTCAAGGGCTGCCTGTATTTCCACATTGTCATTGGTGCCGTCACAGACATAATCAGCCCTGCCTACATTTTTGGAATCAGAGGCAGCTACAATTAAGGTAGGGCCAGCTGGTGTTCCCACTGCTCCTCTAATTGTTGCTCCTATTTCAGCTCCCACTGTCTTGGCATAGACTCCAGGAGTTGATTGCTCTTCAAGCTGGGCTCCCCAGGCATAAAAGGAATCAGAAGCAGTAGGGGTATGGTTAATAATGGCTGTCATTTGGGCGGCACCAGCTGAACCAGTGTGGGTGACTGAATATCTTTTCCAATTAGAAGGAGGATCAATGGTGGTAGTGGTACTATCCGGGGTTCCATCATCAAGAAGTTCAATGGAGATATTTCCAGTGGTATCGATGTCTTTAATCCAAACTGAAAATGTCCAGGTTTCTCCATCATCAGCATTAGTTTCTACCTGTTCCACTGTCCCTCCGCCAGCACCATCGTCTAAGATTTTGTCTGCGGTGCTGTTGCCGTCAGGAGCTGTAGCGTTAGTAACCGGAACAGTTACTCCGCCAGTCTTTGTCCAGTCTGAGTGGTCAAATTCTTCTGAACGAGTTAGATAGTTTTCATATCTGCCAAAACCACCAAAGGGAGTGGTAAGATAACCTGCTTCTAAAAGAACATTGCCATCAGCCCCAAGAGTAAGTTTTTCGGTTGGACTCGCCGTCCCGATGCCGACGTTGCCAGAAACAACTAAGTTTTGTAAAGAAGCAACTCCTTCTTGGTCAATTTCCCAGTTTGGGGTAGTAATCCCCCAAGGATTGTTGGTAATTGAGAGATGATAACGGTCTAAAAATAAATCAGCTATTCCTAATCCTCTTTGAAGATTAATATTCTGGGCAAAGAGACTTTGCCATCGGTTGCCTGAACCCTGGTAGATGTAGGCCTGGCCCCTCATACTTCCTCCACCGTCAGCTCCAGTAGCTCCGACGATAACATCATTGTAGCCATCGCCATTGACATCTCCAGCTGAAGCTACGCTGGTGCCTAAATTGTCACTATCTGCTAAGCCAGTGAAAGTAACGTCAGCTGTATTATCCATACTTGCTCCGCCGTAGTAAATATAAGCCTGACCTTTGTTAGTTCCTCCACCGTCAGCTCCAGTAGCTCCGACGATAACATCATTGTAGCCATCGCC
>CAZWEN010000014.1:12041-12521 GCA_964632775.1 uncultured Candidatus Saccharibacteria bacterium
ATTGACATCTCCAGCTGAAGCTACGCTGCCACCAAGCTCATCATCATCTGCTCCGCCGGTGAAAGTAACATCAGCTGTATTATCCATACTTGCTCCGCCGTAGTAGATGTAGGCCTCGCCCCTACTGCTACCAACCTCATAGGCTCCGACGATAACATCATTGTAGCCGTCACCGTTGACATCTCCGGCTGAAGCTACGCTGTTGCCTAAATGGCCAAAATCTGTTCCACCAGTGAAAGTAACATCAACTGTTGAATCCATAGAATAGGTTCCTACAGTATAGGAGCCTGAAGTTGTGGGCTTGATATTGCCGGCTATTTCTAATTTCTCGCCGGGCGTCGCCGTTCCAATGCCGACGTTGCCCGAAGAAGTAATTCTTAGGTCTTCTCTCGTCTCTTTTACAACCTTGGTCATATAGCCACTACTATGGGCTCCGTAGCAATAGGTGTCATCGCAAGAGATGCCATACATAGTATTAGT
>CAZWEN010000015.1:0-12283 GCA_964632775.1 uncultured Candidatus Saccharibacteria bacterium
AAAATCTTTATTAGTATTAATAATTCCATTAATTGCTTTGGTGGGATTTTTATTTTTCCCTAAAATCGGCTTAGCAAATGATTTTGAAAATATTACTCCAGAAGAAGCAGGAAAATATCTTGAACTGCCCGGAGAAAATGCTGAAAAAATACTTGATAGCCTGCATCAGGTTATGACCGATAAAGGAATTGATTTAATAACTTCAGTTGTTGCTACCGACCAACAAATAGCTGTAGTGGCAATTCTTGATAAAATATCAAAAATACATATTCTGAATCATTTTTTAGTAGATGCGCCAATAGAAATTATCGGAAAAATAATAAAAACTGCCGTAGATATGGCTCGTTTGTTCGGGGCTAAGGATATTTCAGTAGTTATGGATAAATTTGAAAAAGAAACCGTAAATATGGCGATTGATTATGCAATGAAAAAATTATTTCAGGATGAAATTAAAGTAACGCCCGGAGCCATACAATTTAAATATAAATCCTATCAGGGAGAGCAAAAAGAAGTTGTCCTTCAGTATATTATTATTTATCAACCCTTAGGTGATAAAAAAGGAAAGGTTGAAATAAGATTTTATTCACCAAATCCTATTGAACCACCAAACATTAAAGGAATTGTTGGAATTATGCGAGGGATATTTTTTGATCTTAATCACGACCTTCCTCCTTTTATTGCTGAGATTAGTGGTACGGTAGAAAAAACAGATTTAAGAGCATATCGCTGGATTGAAGGCCCGACGATTAAAATTACTTTTTCTGACTCGGTGCCGGATTTTGGGATAAAACCGCTTACTTTTTGGGAAAAGCATTTATTAAAACCCATAGAGACTGCAATTAAAAATATAGAAGTAATTATCACTAAAGTCACTGGAAAATCATTAGGTATCGTTGATATTTGGGAGAAAATCAAATCGACTTTTTCGAGATTTAATCCGTTTTCGCCGGCGGCAGTGGTGGGGACCCAATTGCCTGAGGGAGAGGAACTTGAGGAAGAAGATTTAGAGGTTGAAGAACCATTGGCTGAGGTAGGACAGGAGGTGGGAGAAGAAGTTTCAGAAGAACCAGAAATAGAGCCGGAATTAAGCTTGGAGGAAACTCAAGAAATATTGGATAGTATTTCAGAAAAGATTAAGGAGAGCAATGAGGAAGCCGAAGAAAAGGAAGAAGAGACAGTGGAGGAAGAAATTGAAGAGCCTGAAGAAGAGGAAGAAGAAACTGAGCCGGAAGAAACGCCTATTACTATCTGCGAAAAAATTCCAGGAAATTCGCCCGTCAGAAACAAAATTATTATCAACGAGGTCGCCTGGATGGGTGGAAGTACCTCGGCAAATGACGAGTGGATCGAACTCAAAAATCTGTTTAGTAGCCAGATTAATTTAGCTGGCTGGCAACTTTTAGATAAAGAGAAACAAATCAAAGTAGTTTTTGAAGAAGAGGTTATTCCGGCTGGCGGATTTTATCTTTTGGAGCGGACTGATGATGACTCAGTCTCAAATATTGCTGCTGATTTTATTTATACTGGCGGTCTTGGTAATACTGAAGAAGCTCTCTATCTTTTTAATGAAAACTGCCAACTTCAAGACGAAGTTATAGCTAATCCTGATTGGCCGGCAGGGGATAGCAGTTCTAAGAGAACAATGGAGAGAAAAAGTAATTTAGATTGGCAAACCAGTCAAAATATTGGCGGTACGCCAAAGAGAGAAAACAGTGGAGGATATTATGTATATCAAGGTGGCGGCGGCTATTCGCCACCACCACCGCCTCCACCAGAACAAGTTTGTGATTCAGAAAACATAGATTTATGTATTACCCAGGAATTATGTGAAGGAGCCAGTTTATATTGGTATAACGAAACCTGCAATTTAGATGCTGAACCAGAGCCAGAAGAAATTTTAATTACGGAAATTCAAATCGGAGCAGAAGGAGATGAAAAAGAAGAGTTTGTTGAACTTTATAACCCTAATGAAACCGATGTTACTTTAACCGGCTGGTATATGCAAAGAAAAACAGAAACAGGTTCTGATTATTTATCTTTTGCCCCGAGCGCTTTGTTTTCTGGAAAAACAATTCAAGCAAAAAATTATTTTCTCATTGCTCGCCAGGATTCCAGTTTTACTTCTTTAGCTGATATTATTATTGATAATCCCCTTACCGCCAATAATAGTTTAGTTTTGAAAAATCAAAATAAAATAATAATTGATGAATTTAACTGGCCAGAAGTTCCAGCTGGGCAGAGTTACGGTAGAAAATGGGACGAAACCAGCCAAACATATTTAGATGATTTTGAGCTTCAAATTCCTACCCCCAAAGCGAAAAATCAACCTCTTCCCCCCGAAGAACCTCCTTCTGAAGCAACTTACCAATTAGCGATTGACTACAGAGTTGAAGATGATGATCCGGGTAACTCCTGGCAAGATGAACCTTTAGCTTTTGATGGGGATACAGAGACATTTGCTGAATCCAAAGTTAGTCATAATAGCTGGACTGCCTGGTTAGAACTTCTTCCTCCCGCTGAAAAGAGCTTGGGAATTCGCTTTTGGATAGATATTGGGTCCCCGAGGTCTTTTTTTCAAGTAGAAGTTCTTTACAGTGACTATGAAAGCTGGGATTGCCTTAAAAATTGGAATTTTCCCTATTCTCCGGCGCCTAAAGGGAAGTGGGTGATACTTGATTATCCTGAAGGAGAGAAGTCAGTAGAAAAAGCCAGAGTTAAGTTTCACTCCGCTGGTTATAGTCATTTCTATCCAGTCTATCTCAGCGAATTCCAGTTCAAAACTTATGAATAAGGATTTTATTTACAAACGGGGCGGCCGTAAGAATATTTACCTATGAAGAGGCCGTTTTGGTCTCGCAAATAAAGAGTATCGCAATCGTCACTAACAACAATGTTCCTGTTCATGTAAATATGCCAGTTATTCCCGATGAAGTCTTCATCTCGGGAATAATTTCGATAACAGCCACCATAATTAAAATTATCAGTAAGATAAGCTACGCATTCTGAATCAGTGGAAATCCTGAAATTACTAGAGTAATCTGGAATTTCGCATTTTCCCAATCTAAGAATAAATTCTTGGCAGCAAGGATCGAGATGGGAAATTTCTTCACTTGTTGGTTTCGGACAATTTTTGGGCAAAGGAATAGGGAAGTCACGATAATGCGTGAAATAACCCAGGCATTTGTTAGGCCGAAAATTTCTACCCCTTCCAAGGGGGTTTGAAGCGCCGGATAGATATATTATATCTCCTCGTTCAATAAAAATACTTTCACTAGGAACTGGATTATAATAAGGATTGTATTTTTCGATTCCTCCGGGAACGACAAAACTTCCTCTTTTCCCCTTAATTTTCCAACCGGTAATGTTGATTTCTTCTTCGTTTTTAAGATAAGTGCTCAGGGTGATTAAAGAGGGGCGAGAGGAAGTTTGAGATCTCGTACTAGAAATTTTTACTTTATCAAAATAAGGAGAAGTATTTATTTTAAAATTTCTTCTGGCTGGGGTTGGGTCAAAAGTTATATTTTTAATTTTTGCCCTGACTAAAAAAGTGTATTCTTTAGGCCCTGAAGGCAAATTAATTGTTCTCTGTTTAGAAGAAGTTTCTTTCCAATCTTCGTCAAATCCCTCCACTTTTGTTTCAAATATTATTCTGCCTTCAGTTTCTTCGGGCGAAACTTTCGCTTTAAACTCAAAAACAACCCTATTTGTTTCCTCAATGACTTCTCCTTCTTCAGGGCCGGAAGTTATATATGTATTAACTGAGATAGTGGGCTTTACTTCGGTGGGCTTTACTTCGGCGGGTTTTACAACAGGTTTTACAGCAGGCTTTGCAGCAGCAACACTCCCTTGAGCTTGAGGAAGGGTTTCTTGAATTTCTGCTTTAAGCAACTTTTCTTCTTGTTCTGGCGTTTGCCCAAAGTAAAAGTAACCTCCAAGAATAACAGCAAGAATAATAAAAACGGCGATAGGTTGCATAATATTAACTATTATAACATAAAAATTAAAAATGACAAGTCTAAATATTTTTGACCTATTTTTTGATTTTTGATATAGTTCTTCTAAGTCGTCATTATGGACAAAGATTTTTTAATTAAACTTACTAATAATCTTTATCGCTTAACTATACTTTTTCCCAAAAAAGAACCTTTGCGATATAAAATGAGGGGATTGGCAGATGAGATTTTGGCTAATCAAACCGAAGAAAAACTGGAAATTCTCAATAGTTTTTTTGAAGTGGCAAAAAGCCAAAATTGGGTTACCCCTCAAGATATATTGAACCTTCAGCAAGAATATAGTAATGTAAAAGAAGAATTAAAAAAACTCTCGGAAGTTCAGCTCCCGAAAGTTGAAAAAAGACGAGAAATTGAAGAAACAATCCCCGGGCGCCAACAAAAGATATTAGAGGTTTTAAAAGAAAAAGGGCAAGTCCAGGTTTGGGAAATCCAGAAAATTCTCCCAGAAGTAACTAAAAGAACCCTGAGAAGAGATTTTGAGAATTTATTAAATCAAGGCTTAATTGAGAGAATGGGGGAGAGAAACGAAACTTTTTACCAAATAAAAGAAGATAGGTCATAGGTAGGACATTATGTCCTACCCTTTGTCCTAATCCTTATGGCTAATCCACGAAAAATCTTTAGTAAAATATACGACCAACATATCGATAAAATCTATCGTTTTATCTTTTTTAAGGTAAATTCCCAGGAAATTGCTCAAGATTTAACTTCGGAAACCTTTTTAAGGGGCTGGGAGAGTTTTAAAAACGGCAATAAAATTGAAAACCCCCAGGCTTTTTTATATAAAATTGCCAGGAATTTAGTTACTGACCATTACCGGGAAAAAGGCAAAGTCAAGATTGTTTCAGCTGACTATGTAAAAATCACTGATCCCCGAACAAATTTAGAGGAAAAAGCTATCCTGAACTCAGACCTCGATACTATCAGATTGGCTTTAACCAGCTTGAAAGAGAACTATCAAAACGTGATTATCTGGCATTATTTAGATGATTTATCAATCTCAGAAATCGCTAAAATACTGGATAAATCAGAAGAGGCAACTAGAGTTCAGCTCCACCGGGCCTTAAAATCCCTCCGGGCGACAATAAATAAAGTATAATTATGGCAGCGAAGACTCAATTTAAAACAGATATAGTAGAAAGATATAAAAATGGAGAAAGTTCTTACCAAATAAGCAAAAATGAGGGGTGTAGTTATAATGCTGTTCTTAGGGAATTAAAAAGGAGAGGAATTAATACAGGATTGAGATTTTGGACCAAAAAGGAAATAGAAAAATTGAAAGAGCTTTATCCTATTACATCTAAAGAAGAATTATTGAGAGAATTCCCCAATAGGGGAAAAGAAGCTATCAGGGTTACAGCTAACAATTTAGGATTAAAGAAAAAAGAATGTAAGAAAATCTGTAGAGGCTGCGGAAAAGAATTTATTATAAAAACTAGAAGAAAATATAACTATAAAAAAGGATTTTGTTCAAAATGTGCGAAGAAGCAATGGGAGCATAATAACTTAGAAAACGGGAGAAAGAGAAAGAAATGGTGGCTTCAAAGAAATCCAGAATATGCGAATCGATATTATAAACAGTTAAGAAAAGAAAGTCCAAAATATCACCTTGATTGCAATATGGGGACATTGATTTGTCAATCCTTAAAAGACAAAAAAGGGGGAAGAAGGTGGGAATCTTTAGTTAGTTATACCCTAAAAGAGTTAATGGAACGCTTAGAGAACCAATTTGACGATAAAATGAATTGGGATAATTACGGGAGTTATTGGACAGTTGATCACATAAAGCCAAGAAGTTTGTTTAAATATACTTTCCCAGAAGACCCAGAATTTAAAGAGTGTTGGGCATTGAAAAATTTACAGCCCTTAGAAAGAATTGCCAATTTAAGAAAGAGTAACACTTTCGCCTTTTAACCGTCTACTATGATAGAGAGGTAAATAACGCTCATATTTTTAGATGGTGACCGAAAAAGAACTCATTGGTAAAATTCGCGAACTTCGCCAGATTCGACCCAGAAAAGACTGGGTTGTTTTGGTTAAAAGCCAGATTTTAGGCGAGGAACCAAAAATATTATTTTTCCCATTTTTCAAGCCAGTTTTGGCTACAGTAACTGCCTTTGGAATTTTATTTGGAATCTTCTCTTTAGCCCAAAATTCTCTGCCTGGTAACACCTTATATTCAATAAAAAAGATGATTGAGAAAGGCCAGGCAGTTTTTGTTTCGGAAGAAGAAAAACCCGCTTTTCAATTAAAATTAGCTAATCAAAGATTAGAAGACCTGACCAAGGTCCCAGTCAAGAATCTTGTCCCAGCCATCGAAGAATATCAAGCCAATATTTCTGAAGCTGCTAAAAATTTGACTGAAGCAAAAAAGCCAGATGTGGAAAAAATTGTTGCCCAAACCAAAAAATTAGAAGAAAATAAACAGAAAGTAGAGGCCTTGGGGGTAGTCTTAGGGGAGACTGAGAAATTAGATAATGCTATCTCCCAATTGGTAGAAAGGGAAATTGAAGAATTAGAAAGTCAGACCTTGACCGAGAGTCAGCAAGAACTTTTAGAAGCAGCAAAAGAAGATTTTGAGGCCGGTAATTACAGTCAGGCCTTAGAAAAAATATTAATTTTAAGCTACCAATAACAATGGAAAGTCGCGAGCTTCGTAACCATTACGTAAGGTCGCGAAGATAAAATGGTCGACGCGACAAAATAAATTAAAAACTAATAACAAATAACACAGAAAATAAAATGAATAACACAATAAAAAAGATTGTTGCGAGTATAACTGTTTTGACTTGTGCAGGTTTGCTGATTGGTCCTGGCGTAGCTCAGGCTTTAACTGTAGAAGAGTTATTAGCTCTGATAGCCGGAGCTAGTAGCCTAGAAGATTTACAGGCTGATATAGCTGCCGCTCAAGCTGGAGAAGAGGAAGGAACGGTAACCATTGAAGGCGTTCCAGCTGACTTTACTTTTGAGACTAATCTCAAACTAACAAGCACTGGAGATGACGTTAAATACCTTCAAATCGTTCTAAACTCCGATTCTGCTACCCAATTAGCCGCTTCAGGCGTAGGTTCTGCTGGAAATGAAACCAGCTACTTTGGTCCTTTGACCAAAGGAGCGGTGATTAAATTCCAGGAGAAATATACCGAAGATTGTTTGGCTTCTTGGGGCTTAACTGAAGGAACTGGCTATGTTGGTTCAACCACCAGAGCTAAGTTAAACGAGCTCTTAGTAGGAGCAGTAGTTCCTACTGGTTGTGGATGTACAGATTGGGAAGGTGTTGCTTGCGGTGGCGGAGATTGTCTAGCCACTGAAATGCAACAAACCCGAACCTGTGAGCCAGAGGAAGGCGCAGCCGAAGATGTCTGTGAAGACGTGGCCACAAGCCAATGCGTAGAAGACGAAACTTGTGTTGTCGGTGAAGGTCTAACCGTAGCCTTAGCTGCTGACACCCCTGTTACTACTGCTATTCCCTATGATTCCTCATCGGAATTCCTTAAGTTTACATTGCTTTCTGATGAAGATGTAAATATTAGTTCTATTACGATAACTGCTGGAGGATTAGGAACCTATACCAACATAGATAATGTGGCAATTTTTGACGAGGACGGGATAAGGGTTAGCTCTACAAAGAATGTTAGTTCTGACGGGAACGTTGTCTTTAATTTCCCGACCCTGTTTGCTATTGAGGCAGGAGTTCTCCAAACTCTAACAGTAAAAGCTAGCATACCTCAGCTTGGGGCAAGCAGTGTCTTTTATTTAGGGATTTCAGCCAGTTTAGATATTCTTTCTGATGCTTCGGCGGTTAATGGTACTTTCCCAATTAATGGTAATCCAATGAATGTCTTGAATGTCACAGTTGGGACAGCTACAATAACTGCGGCAGGTGACCTGACACCAACCGTTTCCTTTGGCGAAGACGATGTCCTGCTGGCTGATTTTGACATTGATGTTGGAGCAGCTGAAGATTTGCTATTTTCTGCCATTAGATTCAGAAACGGTGGAACAAATGATGATTCTTTGGCCTCAAATCTAAGATTAATCTGTGATGGAGAGGAAATTGCCACCACCGAATTAGAAGATAGACATGCTGATTTTAGTATCTCCAATCTTTTGCTTGAGAAAAGCGACACAATTACTTGTGAGGTCAGGGGAGACATAGGCACAGGATCAGTTGGAAACACCATTCAATTATACCTAAAATATGACTCAGATGTGACGATACTTTGTAAAAACACCGGCCTTAGAGCCGACATTGATACTTCAGATCTAAATACTATTACTGAAGCCCAAACTGTTACTCTGGCTGCCGGTGACTTCACCATTGATTTTGACAAGTCATCAGCCACTGGTACTCCAAATCAGGAGCTCAGACCCGATACTAATAATGTAGTCTTAGCTACCTTAAAAATGACCTCCAATGCTGAGAATACAACCATTGAATCTATTACTGGTGACGCAAGTGATCAGTTTGAAATTCAAGGCATCACCAACATGGTGACAGGTGATATTACTGCTGGTAGCGTAGAGATGAGGGATGTTGATACCGGCGCTATTTATGACCTTGAGGAAACCTGGAACGCCGGCAGTACCGAATGGCGTTTGACTCTATCAGAAGAGATTAGTCTGCTCAAAGGTGTAACCAAAACCTTTGAAATTAGAGTTGACTTAGATGATGAAATTACTGATGAAGATACTCTAAAGATTGTTCTTGAGGGCGATGCAATGACTATAACTGGAGATGTGTCTGGAGAAGACATCGATGACATTCTCCCAAGCTCAATCACTTCTGGTATATCAACTGTTGAAGTTTCTTCTCTTACTGTTACCACCACTACATTGACAAATGTATCAGTTGTTCCCGGAGCCACAGATGTAATAATCTATCAGGGTTCAATGGAGGCTGGAGATTCTTCTCTGGTTACTCTAAAAACAGTTACCATTTCCGAGGTTTCGGCAGATACATATACTGCTGGTAGCGATATAGCGTTGTTCTCTGACACTAATATCACTAAATTAGATCTCTATCTTGACGGAGCATTGATGAAAACAAGATCTAACAGGATTGCAGAAGCAACCAGTGATACCGCAAAGGGTTCAATTACCTTCTCTTCGTTAGATACCAACAATGTCATTTCGGCTGGTGCGACAGTAAGCTTAGTTTTGAAGGCTACTTTTGCTTCTACCCTGAATGCGGCTGGCACCTTTGCTTTAGGTATCACTTCTACAACTACTGACATAATCTCTAGAGATGTTGATAATGATCTTATTGCCGAAACTATTACCAGTGCAACTACAGCCGTAGAATCAAGAACAGTAACTCTTGCTACTGTGGGTACCTTGAAGGTTGATTTTTTGACCACTGACATCAAAGCCAATAAAGATATGTATGTTGTGGCTGGTAGTTCTGGTCCAATCGGTAGGTATCTTGGAGAATTGGTCTTCACTACCGCTAACGAGCCTGTTAGAGTTACTGAGTTAAGATTAGTTCAGGAGGGAACCACTGACGTTGATGATATAGTCTCTGTCTCTTTAGTTGAAGCAGATGGAGATGTGGTTGTCACCAGAGCGGTGAATGCAGATGGTAATGTTGTGTTGACCAATGCAAGTTTAGAATTTCCTGCAAATGAAGCTACTTCATACTTTATTGTAGCTAACACCAAGGGTATCAATGTTAAAGACGATCCCGTCTCTACTGCTACAAGTGGCAACACAATTCAGTATTCCATCAATGCCACCGATGGAGTAGTAGCTGAAGGTGTAGATTCTGGTGAAGATATTGTTGTAAGTGGAATAACCCTACTTGAGACGAGTAGTACTAATACTGCAACGTGGTCTGCTACCGAAGCAAACGACGGAAACTACTCGGTTGACCTGGCCGGGGATGCCGGTTGGTCAAATGCAATGATTGCCTACGGGGAAACATTGGAAACCCTTGTTGCTCTCACAGCAACGAAAGGGTCTTATACGGTATTAAACGTTGAGTTCAATGTTTATGCCGCTGCTACTGGTGTTCTTCCGTTTGCCGTGCTTTATGTCGACGAAGATGACGATGGTACGACAGACACGGTCTTTAGTGGTGGGTTTGATGTGAGGACTAATGGTAGTGTAGGAATTCCCACGGGAGAATGGACTGAGGCGTACAAGATGTCTGCGGCCACGTGGGTGCTAGAGAATTATGACGCAGGTACTATTAGTACATATTCAGGTGGTTGTTATGGTTCGGGCACGGCTACACTGGCCGCATACTTGGCCGATGCTGACTGTGCTGATGCTAGGGTCACATATGTAGGTTATGGAACTTACGGGAACACGGCTACATCTTATGTTGACGATGTCGTTATTGGCGATGTTACCTACAGTATGGAAGCATCTAATATAGCTACAGTGTTAGGCGGTGCTGTTACCTTGATTGAGAATGACATGGCAGATGCTGCACTAACCCCTGGTGCTGGAAAGATTATTGGTAAATATAAGGTTTTCATTGACACCGGTTCTAACAGAAATACTGACAATACACCAATGGAAGTAGTATTGACTGAGTTGAAAATAACCTTGAGCAGTAGTTTAACCCTCGATAAAGAAGGTGATGCTGGCACGAGCGTTGGCGATGTCAGAGTTTATATTGAAGGTGATTCGAGCAACAAGACTCCCGCACTTGGTGAAACTGATGAAACTACTTTTAGTACTCCTGAGTATACTATCAGTCTAGATTCCTTAACTGGTGAAGCTTACAAAGTAACTGAAGATGTAGTCTTAGTAATTGTTGCACTTGTTGAGGAGCTTACTGGTACTGCTGGTGTGACGGACTATCTCCAGACAGAAATTGATGCTTTAAGTACTGACTTTACCTATACTGATGGTACAACCACCGCTTTGGATAAGTTAACCATCAACGAGGTAATAGGCGCTACTTTGACTGAGTAGTTTTCTGAATTGAATTCTCGCGTAAATTTTCTCTTTCCTTGTGGAGAACTCGCTGTCCGCTATCGTGGACACCAAAAAGCCGCCCTCTCGGGCGGCTTTTTGTTTCCCTAATCCACACTGATATTTACCGATTCAACTATCGAAGTTCAACTTCCGTAGTTTTATTTTTTTGTTGCGAAAAGATTTTTATGCTAAAATAAATTTGATATGTCAAAGAATTTAAAGATAATTTTTGTTGGAATAGTATTTCTTATTTTGCCGGTCTTTGCTTCGGCTATTTCTTTGGGAGAAAAAGTAGATTTTTTTGTTGACCCTACTTACGATTTATCTCAAAGAGAAGAAATTTCGGCTATTCTCCAGAGAATTAGCCCAAAAGCCTATTTTTATGTTGATGACGATTGGTGGAGGTCATTAGATTATCAAGAAAAACAGAAGACTGAACAAGTTCTTTATTCTTTAGGCAACGAATTTTATTACAAAATTTATCCAACTCTAACTTCGACTTTCGGATATGAATGGAAACCGGGAATTGATAAAGAGGCCACCATTACAGTTTTAATTCACCCAATGATAAAAACAGCGGGCGGATATTTTAACAATGGCGACGAATATCCAAAATTGCAAAACCCTAAATCAAATGAAAGAGAGATGGTTTATTTAAACGCTGACTATATTACTGATTCTTTAGCCAAAAGTTTCTTATCCCATGAATTTACCCACTTAATTACCTTTAACCAAAAAGAAAAAAAATATGGAGTAGAAGAAGAAATTTGGCTAAACGAAGCCAGAGCCGAATATGCCCCAACCTTAGTTGGTTATGACTCAGAATACGAAGGAAGCAATTTAGAAAAAAGAGTAAAAACTTTTTTGGAAAATCCCTCTGACTCATTGACCGAATGGCTGGGTCAGGAAGCAGATTACGGAAGTCTTAATCTTTTTACTCAATATTTAGTTGAAAAATATGGAGTTGAAATTTTAGCCGATTCAATGAAATCAAAAGAAGTTGGAATTAAAAGTTTAAATTACGCCTTAGAAAAAAATGGCTTTGACGTTGATTTTTCTCAAATATTTACTGACTGGACCATTACTGTTTCAGCCAACGATTGCTCTTTAGGTGAAAAATACTGTTACAAAAATGAAAACTTAAAAAACTTACAACTTACTCCCTCAATTAATTTTTTACCTCTTATGGGAAAAAGTACTTTAGGAGTTAACCAGACTACTAAAAATTGGTCGGGTAACTGGTTCAAATTTATTGGCGGGGTTAAGGGAACTTTAAAAATTGAATTTATCGGCAACCCGGAAAATTTGTTTAAAGTTCCCTACCTTTCAAAAAATATTTCTGG
>CAZWEN010000016.1:0-11973 GCA_964632775.1 uncultured Candidatus Saccharibacteria bacterium
TCTTGGATAGGAGAAGATAAAAAAGGATTTGACAAATTTTTTCCCTAACTTTAAATAATCTGGAGATAAAGCAATTGAGGAAGGGGCAATGATATCTCTTGCTTCTACTGCCCTGGTTTCAAAAATTTTTTCCGGGGTTTCCTCTTTCTTTTTTAAAAATGGTATTTTAATGAAAGCCATAGTTTTAACGTATT
This sequence comes from uncultured Candidatus Saccharibacteria bacterium, assembly GCA_964632775.1. Lineage (GTDB taxonomy): Bacteria > Patescibacteriota > Minisyncoccia > Minisyncoccales > CAZWEN01 > CAZWEN01. The sequence goes on from CAZWEN010000016.1 coordinate 195, forward strand.
AGCTCTGGGGGGATTTCGGGATAATAACCAACCTCAGCTTCTTCGGGATGATATAAGCCCCAGAAAAGTTCAATCAGTTCAGAAGTATTTAAAGGGACACATTGCAGCCCGCATCTTCTTAGACCCAAAGCCACGAATTCCATTCTTTGCCAGAGTTGGGATTTACACTGTTGAAAGCGCTCTTCACTGAAAGGAGGAGGTTGCTTTTTGAGTAAACCCATCATTTTTTTCATTCCGGGGATCTCCACTAAGGTAAAAGGGACTACCACAAAAAAACTTTTTGACATAATTGCTCCCCCGCCAATTAAATCTTTAATAAACTTTTGGTATCCGGCAGTTTGAGTTTTAAGCAGCTCATTTTCTTGTTTTCTTTCTAACTCTTTTAATTTATCTAAGTAGCCAGTAATATTAAGCCTCCGAGACTGGACGACAATCTCTAAAGAAAAATCTAAAGAATTTAAGAAATTCTGAAACTGATAGATAATGGCGTTTTGTTCCTCGTCAGATTTTAAGGCAAAATTTAAAGAAGAGACCATTATTACTCCTCTCATTGCCTTATTCCTTAAAAGAATAACTCCTTCTCTAATTTGATCGATTTCTAAAAATTGTTGAGTGGAAGCTGACATTTTAATTTTGAGCAAAGCGAGAAATCAAGGTTCTGCTTTGCAGGTTCTTAATTACGAAGCAATCAAGGTTCTGCCGAAGGTAGGTCCTTATTTAGTTTTGGTTTCGATTTGAGTCCTCAGTTTTTTTAATTGACTCCTTTCAGCGATTTTTAAAGGAAGCTCTTCTTCTGCCGACTCTTTTTTTATTTTTTCTTTCTTTAAAATTTTTATCGGAGCTTCTATCTTTCTCCAGATAAACATTTTTGGGGAAACGCTGAATTTTAAAAAATTCCCCAAAATAGCTGGTAAAGACTTCCCTCCAATTTTCAAAAAAGCCAAAGTTATTGCTCCTCCTCCCAAAATAAAGCAGGCGATTAAAAAAACTAAAAAAGGAGCCGTGTAATAAAGAATAAAGCAGATTGCCGCAGCAACGCCAATAAAGCTAAACTGTCTAAAGGTTAGAGGTCCGACTATTTTTGGTTCATGCTCAATAAATTGGGGGAGAGTAAATCTCATATTCACTTAATTGGTTCTCGATAAGTATCTTTTTTTGTCGGAGCTTTTGGTTTTTCTTCTGGTGGTGCCTCTGCCTCTGGTGGCGGAGTAATTTTCGTTGGCTTGGCTGGCGGAGTAATCTCTATTTTATAAAGCTCTTCCAAAAGAGGTTTTACCGGATAAAAAACAAACCGATTAATTTCATGGCTAATTTTTTTCGCAATATTCTTTTCAAGCTTTAGCTCCTTTTCTAAAGCTTCCTGAAACTCATCTGGCGGCAAAACTCCAACTAAAACCTGGCCAACATATTCAACAACTTCTTCAAGATTTTCTTCAATTCCGTTTCTTTTACAAATATCATAAATATTATTACCGGTTTCTTCAGCAAAAAGAGCATCCTTTAATTCTTGGGGAAGTTTTTCGTAAAGTTTCCAAAATTCTTCAGAAGTATATTTTTTAGGCATAGAATTAATTAAGAATTACTCTTTTTTTATCATACCATAGACCAAAGCAACAACCAATACAAAAGGCTACTAAAGTTTGACAAATTTTGAGTGCTTGCTATAATAAAAAATCAAGGAAAATTAAAGATTCCTTGGATAGGAAATTAAAAATTGAATACTGAATAAGGAGGTAAAAGAAATGGTAGGATGGATTTTGTTAGGAGTAATAGGGGGAATAATAGTACTGTTTTTGTTAGTATATTTTTTTCTGGCGAAACAAAATCTCTGGTTTACTTTTGTAGAAGAAGGGACAGTAAAAGCAGTGGTTGCTGGAGGTGAATTTCGAAAATTCTTGATTGCTTGGAAAGATCACACCTTTAAGATAACAAAGGAAGGAAAACAAAAAGCAGCAAAAGATAATTGGGAAGTTGTCGAAGGAAATGAGCCCTCGCATCTTTTGGGAGGACTTCGCTTCTTTGGGTTGTGGCCAATTGACCGGATTTTAGAGTATAGATTTCGATGGACTCACTTACACGAAGATGGTAAGGCGGTGACCCACGATGAGTGGTTAGATTTCGTCTTATTAAAAACAGATCTTTACGTAATAGAATATCCGCTAACAGAGAAAGAAGCAGCCGAAGATATTGATGGGGTTCCTTTGGGTATTAATTTAGTAATGCCAATCAAAATACTGAATCCTTACACAGCTCTTTTTATAGTAAGAAGATGGCTTCCTTTAATCACTGGAGTGGCTAAAGCAACCCTGAGAGCGTTTGTAGCGAAATACCGTTTTAAAGAAGACCTTATTGATATGGTAGCCGGAAAAGGCATAGAAGACAGACAGAAAGAGAAAGGTATAAAAGAGGCAGATTTAGCTCATTCTGGAGATAACCTCCGAGAGAAATTGCGTGAGGCATTAAAAAAGGCTCTCATGGAAAAAGGTAAGGAAGAAAAAACCGAAATAGAGGAACGAGGGGAAGACATTTATATGTACGGAGCTTTAATTCGATGGAGAGGAACAGATATCATTAGTATAGACCCTCACCCGATGTATCGAGAAGCAACCACCTTGAAGTATCGGACCGAGCGAGATAGAGAAAAAACCATTATTGATGCAGATGCAAAAGCAAAGGCGGCGGCGAGCATCGCAGTGCAAAAAGCTTTAGAGGCGGGGAAGATGCACAGTGAGATAAAGAAAATATTAATGGAGGAAAGTAATCTTACGCCGGATGAGGCCAATAAACAAGCTTCAGAATACGTAGAGTACTGGAAAGGCTCTGAAGAGAAGGTGATTGAAGACTGGCGCTTCAGAGGAACAGAAGGAGGAGGCCTTTATGCAGAAGCTGCAAAAATTATGGCAGTAGTAGAAACTGCCAAAAAAAGAGTAAATCAAAAAGGTGATTGAACATCTTGGAGGAGTTAGCAAGATAGCTAACTCCTTATTTTATTCTTTTAAATTTTCTATATTTTACTTCGCCACGAGCCAAGTTTCTTTCTCTTTTCCTTTTTTTCTTTCTTTCTAGCTTTCTCTACTTCTTTTGCTTCCTTGGTGCTTTTTGCTTCTTCAGCTTTTTTCTCTAAGTCTAATTTCGGCGCTGTTTCTTTCATAAAAGTATCATAGCCTTCAGGAATATATTTTGTTCCCTCGATGTTTAATTCTTTATAAGCAGGAGAGGTGAAGAGCGCTTTGATCATTTGAGGATTTATTTTGTAAAATTTTTCTAATTTCTCTCGGCTACCCATAGCATCATTCAATCCCCCTCTTCTTTCAATTACAGCCTTAAGTTTTTTAATACCAAAGTTATCTTGGATTTTTTGAAGATTTCTGGGATTGCCGAGGGTAAGACCTACCCGAGTGGCAAAGGCGTCGGGGTCAATCATTTTTTTCATATCTTCGGGCTTGAGTTCCTTTGTAAAGGTTGCTGACGCCGCGATATTTCTTTGCGCTCTTTCAAATTCGTCTGGCTTTAGCGCCGCTCTGCGCTGAATCTCTGTCAGAGCTGCGGTCCTATTTCCTTTAACGTCATCTTTTGTAATGTATTTTAATTTTAAACCGACTTCAATTGTATAATCATCTTTTCCTACTCTCTTTTCAATGATATCTCTTGTTTCTTTAATTTCCTCTCTTATTTCATCCTCTTTCTCTTTTCTTGCTTCTTTATCCTCCTTTGTTTTATCGGGCATTCCAACTAAGTTTGAATGTATCAGTGCCTTCTCAGACATACCTCCTGTGCTCTTAAGAATAGAGCGGGCTTCTTTTTGTAAATAAGGATTTTCATCTTCAAGTGTTTTGTTTGCTAAAGATGCCGCTTCTCCTGTTTCTCCAGCGAAACCACTATGCTCAAGAGTTTCTTTTTCTGCCATCCTGGTCATATATTGCAATTTCTGTTTTTCCGCAATTCCCTTAGGAAGCATCCCGGTTTTTGCATTAACGTAGGCTTCTGCTTCAGCCCCGGACATTCCGTCAATTTTCTTAAGGTCTGCCTCCGGAACCCTTCTTGTTTTGGCTTGATATTCTAAAAGCGTCGGAGCAGCAGCTCTTTCCATTCCTCGGGTTGCCCAACTTATGGGTTTGGTAAAGGGTTTGGTCCAAACTTTTCCACCCGGTAATTTAGCAGCTGCCGCTTCCATTCTTTGGGCTCCTCTTGCCATTCCTCCTAACCCCTTAGCTGCTAATCCGGCAGCCGCGCCGCCGGTCGCAGCAACAACAGCCGTGGTAGCAGCTATTTTTATTCCTGTGTCGACAGCTTTTATAAGCCCCTGAGCTCCCATAGCGCTGGTGGATTTAGCTATTTTATAACCGATGAATAGAAAAACTAAAACTACCATCCAGGGCAGGAAATTATTTACAAAATCCACTATGGAATTGTCAACCCCTCCTCCCCCTCCCTGCCCAGGAGGAAGTCCGCTGATCATTCCGGGAGCCAACATCATTAATTGCTCAGCTAAATAAAGGAAAAATCCGGCTACAACCCCTAAGAGCGACCATTCAATAAACTGTTTCCACCATTCATCCCAGCCCAAAATGTTTTTGAAAAGATATTTCTCGCTCCCTTTAAAAATTTTAGAAAAGAAAGCAATCGGCGAAACAATAACTAAAGCCCAAATCATTACGTACCTCATAATAAAAAGAAGGGAATATATAAAAAAAATATAACCAGCCACAAAACCAAAAACAATCATCACTGTTGTTTTACCTAAGGCAGAAGCAGCACAACCGAGATTGAAAAAACAAGAAGGACGGAGAGCTTGCGCAAGCGAGGAAGCCTGCGTATCAAAGAAATTTCTTATTAGTTGGAAACCGGTTAATCTTTCCAAAAAAAAGTTCATTACAATATTTGAAGCATCAACAATCAATCCGCAGATTACCGGAGTAAAATTAATCAAAACGGCAATAATAATTAAAATAGGCAAAGCTTTTTGGGCTTGGTATTCCTTGATTCTTAAAGCAGTAGCTAAGCCAATTATTACCAAAGCAATAATAAAGAACATATTGATGAAATCTCTGACAATCGGCCAGCCGATTTCAACAATTCCTCCGTGGGTATAAGGTAAGGTGGTAAAGTAAGGACCTACCACCCAGCCCAAAATTAGTCCGGCTAATCCAAGAATTAAGTTGGAAGTAATTAGAATGAGTTGGAGAATAAGATTAATCAAACTGACCGGTATTGCGGCGAGAATATCGAGAAAGCCAGCCTGAACAAACTGGAAAGGAAGAATTAACCCTAAAAATACAAAAAAGAAAACAGCCCCGAACCATAAGCTTCGTTTGGCTACGGGGCAGGCTAAAATTAGCTGTATTCTATTTTTAATGCTTTCCCCCATTAATTTCATTATATGCCGAATTTTAATTTATTAGTTCGATGAGATAAATCTCATCTCTCGCTCAATTCATATTTATCTCCCGAACGTCGAAATGAAATAAATATTTCATTGAGCAAACGAAGGTGGAAAAGAAGATTTATCTTCTTTGACTTTATTTTACCACAAATTAAAAATTTTTAGTAAGGGAAGTCCAATCTTTAACAGTTAAAGTTTCCGCTCTTTGCTCAGGTTGAATGTTATTTTTTAAAAGCCAATCTTTAACTCTCTCTCGATTAAATTTTAAACCCTTTGATAGATTATTAATTAATTGTTTTCTAGGATGAGAAAACCCTGTCTTGACGATTTTAAAAAATAAATCAGCGTTAATCAGTTTTCTGTCAGTGTTAATCAGCGGTGTGATTCGAAGAATCGCACTATCAACTTTTGGTTGGGGCCAAAAAGATTTTCTGGAGACATAACTAATAATTTCTGGCTTAGCATAAAATTGAACTGAAACTGCTAAAATGCTCATTCGAGGGGGTTTAGCACAAATTCTTTGCCCTACCTCTTTCTGGACCACCAAAGTCATCTGGCGAGGTTTGACCTCAACAGCCTCAAGGAATTTTCGAATTACTGGCGCAGTTAGATAAAAAGGCAGATTACCCACAATCTTATAGGTTTTAGCTTTTAGGTTATAGGTTCTAGGGGCTAGTTCTAGAATGTCTCCTTTAATAATTTCCACATTTTCATAATCTTTCAGTGTTTCTTTTAAAATTTCCACCATCTTTTGGTCTTTTTCAATTGCAATAACTTTTTTTACTTTCTTGGCTAGCTTTTGGGTTAAAGTCCCAATACCTGGGCCGATTTCCAAGACAATATCTTTTGGCTTAAGGTTAGCTGCCCCAATTAATTTTGTAATTACCCTTTTATCAATTAAAAAATTCTGGCCCAATCTCTTTGAGGGACGAAGTTGGTATTTTTTAAGTAAGTTCTGGATAGCTTTTTTAGAAGCTAAATTCATTTTTATTGCTTTATTTTACTATACCATACTGGGTTGACATATAAATTGGCTAGGATATCCTAAGATAAGGTATGTTTAAAAACCCAATTTTAATAGGAACCCTTGTTTTGTTTGGATTAGTCTCCTTCTCTTTTTTTATTTTTTCTTCCAATTCTAATCTAGCCAGCATTGCCAAGACTGAGGGAGCTCAAGATTTATTTTTAGGTCCGGGTCAAAAATTTTCTTTAGAATCACCAGACTTTCTTTTAATTGAAAATTGTAGCCTCAAGGCTTCTTTACCTCCGGTTATGGTTACTCCTCAAGTATTAGCTCAAATTGTCGGTCAAGATGAAATTAGAAACGAGATAACCACCTATATAGTTGAACCGGGAGAAAGCCTCTGGTCTATTGCTAAAAAATACGACCTTAAAATTGAAACAGTTATCTGGGTAAACGACATAAAAGACGCGATTATTCAGCCGGGCCAAGAGCTTGCTATTCTGCCGGTTGATGGCTTAATTCATTTAGTAGAAAAAGGAGATACTTTAGAAAGCATAGCGGCTGAATATAAGGCTGACCCAGAGAAAATTGTTGCCATTAATGAAATTTTTAGTCCGGATGAAATTTTTGAAAATCAAGCCTTGATTGTACCCGACGGAGAATTGCCTTCAGCTCCACGGGTCGAGCAGAAGTCTTTTACTAATTTATCAACAAACAATTTTTACGGATTGAGCCATAAATATCCCTATGGGTACTGTACCTGGTGGGTGGCTCAGCAAAGAGCGATTCCTTCCTGGGGCAATGCCAAAGACTGGTTGAGCAACGCTGTAGCCTCTGGTTTTCCGGCCTGCAAAGGGAGTTATTGTACTCCTCTAGTCGGAGCAGTTATCTCTCTCAAAGGGAGCTCACTTGGCCACGTAGCCTATGTTGAAAGGCTAACGGACGGCAAGGTTATTTTTTCTGAAATGAATTATATTGGTTGGGGGAAAATGAATTATCGAAGTTTAAAAATTGGTGACTACAGAATTTTAGGTTATATTTACAAATCATATTAGTCTTCCCTGACTCTATACATTAAAGCTTCAGAAAGATGATTGAATGAAATATTTTCAGAATTACCCAAGTCAGCAATGGTTCTAGCTACTTTTAAAACCCGGTGATAGCCCCGAGCTGAAAGTTTTCCAGAGTCAACATAATTCCTTAAAAGATTCTGGGATTTACTGTCTATTTGGCAGTATTTTTTAATTTGAGGAATCCCCATTTCCGAATTAGTTAAGTTTTTTTCACTTTTAAACCTTTCTTTTTGAATGTGCCTGGCGGCGGTTACCCCCTCTCTTATTTTGCGGCTACAATTTTCCTCATCAAGAGAAGCCAATTTTTCATATTTTAATGCCGGAACATTAATAAAAAGGTCAACTCTATCCATTAAGGGTCCAGAAAGTTTTCTTCGGTACATTTGAATCTGGGAAGAGGTACAGGTACATTTCTTTTCTGGATCTCCGTAAAAACCACAAGGACAGGGATTGGTTGCTGCTACCAAAGTAAACCTGGCTGGTAAAGTTAGAGAATGTTTTGCTCTCAAGACGGTAATTTCCCCTTCCTCGATTGGTTGGCGAAGGCTTTCCAAAACATCTCGATGAAATTCGGGGAATTCATCTAAAAATAAAACTCCTCGATGAGCTAAGGTTATTTCCCCTGGCCGGGGAGGATTTCCACCCCCAATTAAAGCTACTTCTGAGGAGGTATGATGGGGAGAGCGAAAAGGCCTTAAATTAATCAAAGGTTTATTTTTTGGTAAAAGTCCGGCGATGCTATAAATTTTAGTTACTTCTAATGATTCTTCGAAAGAAAGCCGAGGTAAAATTGAAGGGATAGCTTTGGCTAACAAAGTTTTTCCCGCTCCCGGAGGCCCCATCATTAAAAGGTGGTGGGAACCGGAAGCAGCAATTTCCAAAGCTCTTTTGGCTGAAGCTTGACCTTTGATATAACCTAAATCAACTGGATAATTAGGAATTTTAAGAAAATCCTCAGGGTTGGTCTTTTGAGAGAAAATTTCCTTCTGTCCTTGTAAATAATCAATAGTTTCTTTTAAGCTATCAACGCCAATCACTTTTATTCCCTTAATTAAACCAGCTTCAGCCGCATTTCCTTTTGGTAAGATTAATTTAGCAAAACCTTTCTCTCTGGTAGCCAAGGCAAAGGACAAGGCTCCTTTAATCGGTCTTAATCTTCCATCTAAAGCTAATTCCCCTAGGAAAATTTTATCTCTGGGGTCAAATTTAATTTTCTCAGCAGCTAAAAGATAACCCAAGGCAATCGGTAAATCATAAAGAGAACCTTCTTTTCTTAAGTCAGCTGGAGCTAAGGAAACCAAAACTCGAACTGGCTGATGATGAGGTGATTGGAAACCAGAACTTTCAATGGCTGCTCCCACTCTTTCTCTCGATTCTTCTACTGCTTTGTCGGGCAGACCGACGATCTCAAAATGGCGGAGGCCATAACTACAATCGACCTCCGCCTCAATAATTTGGGCATCTAAACCCGAAATTGCTGCAGAGAAAACTTTAGATAACATAAAGTTCTACTTCCGGCATTTTAGACAAATTCTGGCTTCGGGATAAATTTTTAATCTTTGCTCCGCAATCTTTTTTCCGCACTTTTCACACATTCCGTATTTACCTTTTTTAAAATGCGAAGTATTCAAGGTTCTCGCCGAAGGCGAGGTTCTTATTTTTTCTAAAGCCAAATCAATATTTTTTAACTTTAACTCTAATGAATATTCAACCGGCAATCGAGCTTCATATTCTTCAACTTCGTCAGCGGCTTTTTCCAAACCTGCTCCCCCGGCTTCGCCATCCCAATGAGGAAAACGAGTATCCCAATCTCCCTTAAGTTTCTCATCTTTTTTAGCAAATCTATTAAGTTGCTCTTCAATTATGGTTTTTTCTCTTTCTAGTTTCGCTTTCAGTTTTTGAAGTAATCTTTTGTTCATATTTAGGGTGGGATGGTGGGTTAAAGGGTGGAGGGTGGGTCGTAGTCTAATTTTTGTCTTAATTTTTCGAGAAATTTTTTATTCACCCAATTCTTTTTTTATTTGAATAATTTTTGCTACTGATTGATTAATTTTTTCTTCTGAAATTTCCCCATTTTTTACTGCTTCAGAAAATGTCTCAAGAGCTTCGGCGACCGGGGAACGCCAACCAGAGAAAATTAAAACATCTATTCCAGCCTGAAAAGGTTTAGTTGCTATTTCTTTTAAGGTGAAATTTTCTAACAAAGAATTTTGAGATAAGTCATCAGAAATAATTAAAATTTCAGAACCTATATTATTTTTTAGAAATTGAATAGCTTGGGGAGAAAAGACAAAAGGTAAAGAAGGGTCAATTTCTTGGTAGATCGCATTTGAAACCATGACCAGTTCAGGGTTCGCCTCCATTGCTTTTTTAAACTGAGAGATTTCTGGAGTCTTCTCGATGGTAGCTAATTTTTCTTCGGGATTAAAAGAAACCCCGCTATAACCTGGGAAATGCTTAATGGCAGTTAAAATTTTAGCCTCTTTTTGACCTAAAACTAAGGCTTTAGCTAAGTTTCCGGTTTTCTCAACACTTTTTTGGAAAGAGCGGTTAAAAAGGAAATCTCCTTCTTTGGTAATATCTAAGAGAGGAGCTAGCTTGAGGTTAATCCCTAATTCTTTTAATTCTTCCCCTCTTTTGAGACCAATCTGGTAGGCCTGTTCACTATTTTCAATTTCAGATTGGCTAGTTTTCTCCTGAAGAAATTCGATCCGAGATAAGGGTCCGCCTTCTTGATCGACAGCAATAAAAAGGGGAAAGCCAGTTTCTTTTAAAGAAAGGCTTTGAAGTTGGCTTATTAAGTTTTTAAGTTGTTCTTTATTCTCAATATTTTCAGAAAGCAAAAGTACTCCCCCCGGTCGATATTTTTTAAACAAATCTTCTAATTGAGGAGTTAAAGCTTTTCCTTCAAAACCAACAAGGAATAACTGGCCGATTTTCCTTATCAAACTTAAACTTTCCACTTCTTCAATTGTCTTTTTCAGGCTTTCAAAGGAAGTAGCCAGGATAAAATAATCATCAAGTATTAAGTAACAAATTCCCAAATCCTGTTTTGAAATAGTAAGATAGCGGAAAGTTATCTCTTCAAAACCAGTTTCTCTAAAATACGGAACTAAAGTTGGGATTTCCTGACCGGAAATAGAAATACCTTTTTCTAACTTTGGCTCCCAAGCTTTTAACAATTCAGTCAACCCACTTTTCTCCTTAATTTTAGTAACAAATGCTACTCTTTTTCCTTGTTCTTGAGAATAGAAAGTTAAGGTATAATCTGGTTCTAATTTTTGAAAAATTTCTTCCGGAGTTTCTATTTGAAAAGCCTGAGAAAGGTCTTCTAAAGAAACTAATCTATTTTCCTTAGTATTTTCAATTACAATGCGAGTAAAAGTCTCTAAGGGTAATTCCTCTGCCATTAACTGGTAAATCACTCCGGGAATCTCTTCATTTTGGGAAATCTTTGAGACTTTGGTTTCCGCCACTGAAATTAAAGAAGGAGGAATAGAGATTTCTGGTTTTTCTATAATTTCTTCCTCTTTTTCCTCCGGCTGAATGATTTCTTCTTCCTCTGCTGGTTTTTTGAGAATAAAAGACCAAAGCAAAAAGCCAAAGATTAGAAGTAAAACAGCACAAATTATCCCTCTAACTAAAACTTTTTTAAAAGGAGAGGGTTTTTTAGGGAGGGGTTTTGGAATCAAAGTCTCTTCTGCTCGTTTTGCTTCAGGGGGACGGACTGGGATTTCTGGAGGAGCAACTTTTTGTTCTCCTTTTTTTACTTCCTCGAGCTTTAAGGCAGCAATTCTCTCTCTTTCTTTTTGAGCCTCTATTTCTCGAAGACGAGCCATGTCTTTTCCCATTGTTCTAATTTCCTCCCTTTTCAAAAATTCTGATTTTTCTTCTTTTGGGGTGGTGGGAGGGTTGGAGTCCATTTTTTCCTCAATTTCCTCAGGCATATTACTTTTTAGCTTCCTTTAGTGATAAATTTATTCTGCCATGTTCATCAATAGAAATTACTTTTACTGGTACAATATCACCTATCTTCACTACATCTTCAACCTTTTTCACCCTAAAAGGAGCAAGTTGAGAAATATGAATTAAACCTTCCTGCCCAGGAAGGATCTCCGCAAAAGCCCCAAAATCTAAAATCCTTTTCACTTTGCCTTGAAAAACTTCCCCTACTTTAATTTCTCTGGTAATGTTTTTTATCCAGGAAATTGCCTTTTTAGCTGCTTCTTCTTTTTCAGCCGTAACAAAAATTTTACCAGTTTCTTCAACATCTATTGAAACCTCACACTCTTCCATTATTTCATGGATAACTCTTCCTCCTGGTCCGATTACTTCCCTGATTTTTTCTGGATTAATTTG
>CAZWEN010000017.1:0-10958 GCA_964632775.1 uncultured Candidatus Saccharibacteria bacterium
TTAATTTTGACTTAATCTTTCTCTCGGCTTTGGCGAGAATTTCAAGCTTTCCAAAATCTTTGGTGTAGATAGTAAAAATTCGGTCTGCTTCTCCTCGGTCGGTTTTCTTTAAAATGAAACCTTGGGTACGGTAATGAGCGAACATTGATAACTTATTCTCCTAAAATTTCTTTAATTAACTTCTTTGCTTTCTCTTTTTCACTTAGAGATAAATCCTTAAATTTCCCGTATCTTCCTAACTCTAATTGTCTTTTTGCTTCTTTAGCTTCACCTGGGTCAATATAGCTACCAAATCCTCCGAATAATTTCTTTCCCAATTCTATTCTTCCTTTTTCTCTTAAACCAGTAGTTTTGTAAAATTTTTGGTCTTTTAGCTCTCGCATAAAATCACCCTTTCTCATATATGGTTTCCCTCCAAATATTGAAGTATCCTTTTTTTCTTCTTTAGGGGGTGGCGTTTTCCCCGGCTTTTCTCTTATCCCTCTATCACCAAGTTCTCGTTTTTTTTCAGAAATGGACATATTTATTTAAAGTTTTCTAATTGCCAGCCACAATTTTTGGCCATCGACCTTTACCTCCCGCTCGATGTCAAATACTTGTTTTGGTTTTTCGCCTAATCTAAAATTTTTAACTTTGGCTTCTTCTTGAATAAAGTTTTTGTTTTTATTTAGAATTTTATTTAAATTAGATGTTCCAGAATATCTAACTAAAACCCTGTGTCTTGGTTTATAGCCAGCTTTTTTTCTCATTTCTTGGATTTGACGAATAACTTCTCGAACTATTCCTTCCTCTTTAAGTGCTGGAGTAATTCTAGTATCTAATTCTATTGGCCTTTTAATCTTAGAATCAAAAACTACTTCTTTAATGTTTACTTCTTCCGCTATTAAATCTAGAAATTCTTTATTAACTTTTAACTTTTGACTTTTAACTTTTAATTTGTTAAGGGGCTGGCGCACTTTAATCCGGGAGCGAGCCCTTTCTGCCAAAGATAACTTTACCACCTCTCTAGTTTTTTCCATTTCCCAATTCAATTTTTTATTAATTAATTTCTTATTAACCTCGGGCCAATTTTCTAGATGAACGCTTCTGCTTTTTATCAATCTCTGGTAAATTTCTTCGCTAAGAAATGGAATAAAGGGAGCGGTTAACTGGTTTAAGGTTAAAAGTACAAAGTTTAGAGTAGCTGAAGCAGTTTCTGCTTCGGCTTTGGTTCCCGGTTTTTGGAATCTTTTTCTTGACCTCCTAATATACCACTGGGAAAGATCCTCAATGACAAAATTTTCAATGGCTCTGGCAGCAAAAGTAGCATTATATTTATCTAAATTTTCCGTAACTTGCTGAGTTAGTTCATTTAATCTTGAAATAATCCATCGGTCTAAAGTATTTTTAGGTTTCGGATTTTGAATTTTGGATTTTTTCCCGTATGTCTCGAAAAAGGTAAAGCAGTTCCAGAAAGTGATTAGAAATCTTTTAAGACACTCCTCAATATCCCTTTCTTTAAAAAGTTTAGCATCGCCAGGTTGGTTTACAGTAAAAAAATACCAGCGAGCAGCATCAGTTCCATATTTTTCAACGATTGGCCAGGGTTTCACCACATTTCCCTTTGATTTTGACATTTTCTCTCCTTTTTCATCCAAAACATGACCTAAAGAAATAACATTTTTATAAGGAGTTCCAAAACCTAAAAGAGTTGAAATAGCTAATAAGGTATAAAACCAACCTCGAGTTTGATCAACTGCTTCAGAAATATAATCTGCTGGGAATTGAAGATTTTGGTCTATTAATTTTTTATTCTCAAAGGGATAATGATACTGGGCAAAAGGCATACTTCCTGAATCAAACCAACAATCAATAACTTCCGGAACTCTTTCCATTAAACCTCCACATTTTGAACATTTAAATTTTACTTCATCGACATAGGGTCGGTGGAAATCTAATTCCATTTTTGTATTGTAGGGCAGATTTTTAAATTCAACTTTCCGCCATTCACTTGTTTTGATTGTACTTTCCCTCTCCCATTTTCTCCATTCTAAAATTTTTTCAATTGGCCAACCTTTCATAGTTCCTTCGAAAATCGTCAGGGGAAGCTCATGGGAAACAATCAAAATATTTTTGTTTTGGTATTTCCTATTAACTTCCTTCAAAAAATTGTACATTCTCTTTCCAATCTCTATTAAACTCTCACCTTTTGGTGGTTTAGCTTCAATTATATTTTTCTTTTTGTTTAAATAATCCCAAACCAATTTTGGATTTGTCCCATTAAAAATGCCGACATCATATTCTCTTAATCTTTTATCAAGGATAACTTTAGCTCCAATTTCTCTGGATATAATTCGGGCAGTCTGTTTTGTTCTTAAAAGATCAGAGGTAAAAATAATATCGATTTTTTTATTCTTTAATTTTTTTGCTGCTACCCTAACTTCTCTTTTACCCTTTTTAGTTAAAGGACAAGAAATTTTTTCTGGCCAACACATAGCAATCTTCCTAATTTGTCTTAAGGAATCACCATGGCGAAAGATAAAGTAATTATTATTTGAAAATTTCTGCGATAATAAATCTTTCTTTGAACCAATCACTTCTAGATTTCTACATTTTTTACATTGCCAAATCGGCAAAGGTGTTCCCCAATATCTCTCTCTGGAAAAGGCCCAATCTTTAATTTCTCTTAGCCACTCACCAAATCTACCTTCTTTCAAATGGCTAGGAATCCAATTGATTTTTTGATTATTTCTGATTAAGTCTTTCTTAACTTTTTGCATATTTATAAACCAGCTCTGTTTAGCATAATAAAGAAGAGGTGAGGAGCAACGCCAGCAAAAAGGATAATCATGAAAATATTTTTCTTCTTTAAAAAGGAGATTTCTTTTTTTAAGGTCTAAAATAATCAAAGGGTCAGCATCTTTAACATACTTCCCTGCCCAATTTTTAACTCCCTTTTTAAATTTTCCTTCTTCATCAACATTTAATATAATTGGCAGATTATTTTCTTTCCCCACTACCATGTCTTCTTCCCCGAAAGCTGGAGCAATATGAACTAATCCAGTCCCCTCAGCCAGAGAGACAAAATCGCCAGCAATAACATAATAGACTTTTTTTGTTAAAGATTTCGCGGGAAATAAAGGTTCGTATTCTAAGCCCAGTAAATCTTTCCCTTTAAATTCTTGAGTAATTTTTCCTTTAATTCCGCAAGCTTCTATCCTTTCTTTGGCTAAAATTAAATATTTATTATCAACTTTTACTTTGGCATAAGTAAATCCCGGATTTACCGCGATTGCTACATTTCCGGGTAACGTCCAAGGCGTAGTCGTCCATACTAAAAGATAAGTATTTTTATACTTCGTACTTCGTACTTCGTACTTCACAAATATTGCTGGTTCTTCAATTCTCTGATAGCCCAAAGCTACTTCATGACTGGAAAGCGATGTTCCACACCTCGGGCAATAAGGAACAACTTTGTAATCCTGATATAGAAGCCTTTTTTTGTAAATTTCTTTTATAATCCACCAAACTGTCTCAATATACTCTGGTTCATAAGTAATATAGGGGTTTTCCATATCCAGCCAAAAGCCAATTCTTTCAGTTAATTTTTCCCAATCAACTTTATAAGTCCAAACCGATTCTTTGCATTTTTGATTGAAGCTGGCAATTCCGTATTTTTCAATATCTTTTTTACTTTTCAGCCCTAATTTCTTCTCAATTTCTAATTCCACTGGTAGGCCATGAGTATCCCAGCCGGCTTTTCTTAAAACTTTAAATCCCTGCATAGTTTTATATCTTAAAATAATGTCCTTATAAACTCTGCTTAAAATGTGATGAATTCCTGGTTCGGCATTGGCCGTCGGCGGACCTTCGTAAAACACAAAATTTCGAGCCTTGGCTCGCTGTTTTATACTCCTTTCAAAAATTTTATTTTCTTTCCAAAATTTCAATATTTTCTTTTCTAACCTTGGGAAGTTAAAATTCATGTTTTTGCTTTAACGGGTGGCGGGTGGGTGGCGTCCATACTTAAAATAGTTGTTTAGTCAAGCAATTCTACATTTTTTCCGGAGCGGAAACTCCCATTAAATCTAAAGTGTTTTTAAAGACAGTTTTAGTTGCTAAAACTAAAAATAGGCGGGCTTGGGTAAGATTTTTATCATCGGAAATCACTCGACAATCCCGATAAAATTGATGAAACGCTGTTGCTAAATCCAGGGCATATTGAGGTAATCTTTGAACTCGGTAATCTCGAGCCGTATCCTCAATAATTTCAGGAAATCTAATCAGTTGTTTAATAAGCCCCAACTCACTTTGATGGCTTAACAGTTTTAAATTTTGAACTATACCTTTTAACTTTTCACTTTTAACTTTTAACTTTCTAAGGATACTACATATTCTGGCGTGGGCATATTGTACATAATATACCGGACTTTTTTCTGACCTTTCTTTAGCTAGCTCGACATCAAATTCCATCTGAGTATCTGATGATTTCATTAAATAGATAAATCTGGCTGCGTCTAAACCAACCTCATCTATCAGCCATTCCAAAGTTATTGTTTCCCCTTTTCTCTTGGAAATCTTTCCTCGTTTCAGCCTAACCACTTGAGAAATTAAAATATCTAAATCTCCTTTAAAACCTAACATTTTGCTGGCGGCTCTGATTTTTAAAACATGTCCTTGGTGATCAGCTCCCCAGATATTGATAATTTTTTGAAATCTACGATTAAACTTATCTTGATGATAAGCGAGGTCAGAAAGTAAATAAGTAGGTTCACCAGTTTCTCGAATAATAACCCAATCTTGCTTATCTCTAAATTTTGATGTTTTTAACCATTCTGCTTTTTCCTTTTTGTAAATTAAATTTTTCTTTTTTAACCAATTGTAAATTTTATCTACTTTGCTTTTTCGATAAAGATTTTCCTCTGAAACCCAATTATCAAATTTAATTTTCAGTTTATTTTCAATAAAATTTTTAATGTCCCTTTGAATTCCCTGGGCCAATAAATAACCGGCCTCCCTTTCATTTTTACATTTTTGTATTTTAGATTTTGAAATTTGGATTTTCTTTTTAAGGTAATCATTTAAATAGGTAATACCTTTGCCGATTGCTGTCTTTCCTAATTCTTTAATTTGGGCACTATTTTTAGCATCATTAATATAATATTCTCTGGTGACTTTATAACCAGCTTTTTCTAAAACATTAGCCAGGCAATCTCCGAAAAATGCTCCCCGGCCATGCCCTAAGTGTAAAGGGCCAGTCGGATTAGCTGAAATAAATTCAATATTGGTTTTTTTATTTCTGCCAATATCCAATTCCCCAAAATTTTCACCTTTCTTTAAAATCTCCTTAATTTGTTTTTGTAAATATTCTTTTGAAAGAAAAAAATTCATAAAACCCGGCTTAGCTACCTCAATTTTTTCAAATAGTTTTGAGCTTTGAGTCTTGAGCTTTGAGCTTAATATACTTGCTATTTCCATCGGACTTTTTTTAATCTGCTTAGCAATCACCATCGTAACATTTATACTATAATCGCCGTGAATTTTTTCTTCTGGATGTTCAATCTGAATTTCTGGGACATCAAATTTTGGCAATTTTTTTGTCTTTTGAAGCTCTTTTATTGATTTTTCAATTAATTTAACTATTTCTTCTCTTACCATTATTTTTAGTTTATCTTAATTTTTGTTAAAATGAAAGAGTGAAAACAATTATTGAGAACAAAAAGGCCTATTTTAACTACCAGGTCCTGGAGAAATTTGAGGCGGGAATTTCTTTGATTGGTCAAGAAGTAAAATCAATAAAATCGGGGAGGATAAATTTAGCTGGCTCCTATGTGGTTTTAAAGGGCAGTGAGGTTTTCTTAATTGGGGCTAATGTTCCTCCTTATCAGCCAAAAAATGCTCCCCCAGATTACAATCCCGAGCGTTCGAGAAAGCTTCTATTAAAAAAATCGGAGATTAAATATTTAATTGGGAAAGTCAAGCAAAAGGGCTTGACTTTAGTACCTTTGAAGATATATACTAAAAGAGGAAAAATAAAGCTTGAGTTCGGAACAGCTAAAGGGAAGAAAAAAGTTGACAAAAGAGAATTAATCAAAAAGAGAGAAGTAGAAAGAGAGATGGAAAGAGAGTTAAAAGCACGGGGGTGAAAGGAATCGACAGAAATTTTTGTCAAAATAGGCAGGTCGAGTAAACTAGAAACTCGTTTAACTTCTAGTAAAAAGAATAAATGCCAATTTATTCGCAAGCAAACAGCTTGCTCCCGTTTTAGCTTAAAGGCTAAAACCATCTGATCATTGATTCTCGATAGGTGAAATCAGGTGTCATAAAATCGAGATAGATAGTTCTTTTCGTCTCGTGAACTTTATCGAAAAGATAGAGACTAGTGATACTAGAATTTTGCCTGTTTTTAATCTAGTATTTCAAAAATCCAAAACAGACTAAATCTGTAGAAATATTTTGGCAAAATTTCTGGATTGGGGTCCAATTCCCCACGCCTCCACTAAATTTGTTTAAAAAACCATTAGTCAACAATCGAATAAGAAGTCCTCAAGTCAGATTGATAGATGAGACTGGAAAGCAGTTGGGGATTATGTCTGCGCAAGAAGCGCTCCAGATGGCTCAGGAGCGCAATTTAGATTTAGTTCAGGTTACAGAAAAGGTAGAACCTCCGGTTTGTAAAATAATGGATTATGGAAAATACCTCTATTCTCTTCAAAAGAAAGAAAGGGCAGCTAAAATAAAAGGAGTTAGTGAGCTTAAAGGAATAAGGTTAGGGTTTAATATCTCTCCCCACGATTTAGAAACTAGAGCTCGCCAGGCAGAGAAGTTTTTAAAAAAGGGGGATAAAGTTAGAATAGAAATGCCATTAAGAGGAAGAGAGAGGGGGCTTTCAGAATTTGCTAAGGGGAAAATTAATCAGTTTCTTGAAATTTTAGAAAAACTAGTTCCAATAAAAATTGAAAGGGAGTTAAAAAGAGAGGGCAGAGGATTAACCATGATTATCACAAAAAAATGAAGTTAAAAACACGTAAATCAATAATTAAACGCTTTAAAATTACTAAAACTGGTAAAATTTTAAGAAGACCAACCGGTCTTGACCATTACCGAGCAAAAAAATCAGGAAAAAGAAAGAGGCTAAGCCGAAAATGGGTAAAAGTTTCCAAGCCTGAAGCCAAAAAAATTAAAAGGTTAATTCGCTAATATGGTTAGAGTAAAACGGGGTAAAATTGCTCACAAAAGAAGAAAGCATCTATTAAAATATGCCAAAGGTTTTCGTTGGGGAAGAAAAACAAAATATCGCCAGGCTAAAGAAGCCATATACCATGCTTGGGAATATGCCTATAGAGATAGAAGGACGAAAAAAAGAGATTTTAGAAAACTTTGGCAAACCCAAATTAACGCTGCCTGCAGACAATCTGATATTTCTTATAATAAATTTATCCATGAATTAAAAGAGAAAAAAATTGAGCTCGATCGAAAAATCTTAGCTACCCTAGCCAAGGATTACCCTCAAATTTTTGAAAAAATAATAGAAAAAACAAAGGGCTAGAGGAATAAAAATAAAAAAACGGCCTACTCAAGAATATAATACCTAAGTAAGCCTTTTCATTGGAGCCACCATCTTGCTGGATGCTTTGTCCAAACTTTTCCCTTTTTGGCTAATCTCCTAAGCTTCCATTTTCTTACTTTGACTAATTTACTCGGCTCATCATCCATACCGCAATGGGTGCAATGATTTTCGTCTATGTCAGTATAATTACCACATTTGTATCGCCTCCATTCCTCTTTTTCCCATTCTTCTTTCACTTTCTTGATAATTCGGGTGAGCTTTTGCCAAAACCTTAAGGTCTTCCAAGATAAACCCCTAAAGTTCATTTCACCTCCTTGCAAATTTATGGAAGGAACAATTCCCCTCCTATTTTTATTTTACCATTTTTTTTCATTTAGGTAAGGGCCGGATGTCGGCCTCTTCTTGAAGTTCTTTTATATTTTTAAAACCTTGTTTTTGTAAACTTTGTTTAACGCCGGCAATTAGTTGAGGAATAAAATCATAGCCTGAGCCTCGATAGGGCACCTTGATTACCTTTCCCTCAGGAATCTTTATTTTCATTTTTTCAATTCCATACCTCAAAGCCCCTCTCTTTTTCATGGCTTCAGTTGAGCCCATCCCTCGATATTTTTTAACCATTCTATTTTCTTCGTAATCAAATTCTTTTTCACCAGGCGATTCATCTAAACCAGCAAGTAAACCTCCCATCATACAGGTTTTTGCTCCTAAAGCCAAAGCCTTGGTGATATCCCCTGGCTTAGCAATATCCTGATCAATAGTATCAGGAATTTTTATTCCCCCATCAGCGATAGTTGGAATAAAGCCGTATTTTGGTTCTAATTTTTTTACTTCTTTACTACATTCCCAAACTGCTGAAGCTTGAGCTCGGCCAGTGCCAAGTTCTTGTTGAGTTATACAAGCTGCTCCTGGCCCTATCCCAATTCTTAAAGCATCGCAATAATCTGAAGCTTCTTCGATTATCTTTCTCACCATTTCCCCTGAATCAACATTACCCAAAACTACCTCTAACTTAGGAAAATTTTCTTTGCAATATTTAGCAATTTCCAGTTGTTCTTTAAAAACCACACTGGCATCAATGATAATTCCATCTAGGCCGGCATCGTAACCTTTGCCAACTCTTTCTTTAGCCAATTCTAATCTTGATTCAACCGCAGAAAATACCCTCAATTGCTTATTCTCATCTTTCGTGGCCAAGGGAAATTGTTCGTTTTTCCTGATGTCGCTATCAGCGACTAAAGCTGCGACCTTATCATCTTCATCAACAATTATTAAGGTATCAAGATTATTTTTCCTTAATATTTCGTTAGCTGCCTGAAGATCATTTTTATCAATCGTTTCTGATTTTTTAGCCACTATTAATTTTTCTCTGGGAGTCATAACCGTTTTTAGTTTTGTCTCCATATCCTTCCTATATCTTATGTCTCGATGAGTAACAATTCCGCTTAATTTTGAATTTAAAGTCCCATCTTCAGTGATTGGGACGCTAAAGAAGCCATGTTTATCTGCCACATCATAGACATCTTTTACAGTCTTTTGAGGAGACAAAACTACTGGATTAAAAACAAATCCTGCCTCAAATCTTTTGACTTTTTCCACTTCCTCAATTTGTTCATCAATAGTTAGAAAATTGTAATGAATTACTCCAATTCCTCCAAGCAAAGCCATTAAAATTGCCATTTCTGCTTCCGTAACCGTATCCATTGGTGAAGAAACAAAAGGGGTTTTGAGTTTTAATCTCTTTGTAAAATGAGTAGTTAAATCAACCATATCTCTTTCAAAGTCAGGAAGCCTGTTAGGAATTAAGGTAATATCTTTGTACCAAAATTCTTTATTTATTAAATCTGGATGTAATTTTGCCATACGAATTAATTATAACTTTCTCTTTTTTTAATAAAGCAATCTTCTTTTTTGTTCCTCGGTTATATCCCCCTATTTTGCCAGTCGATGAAGACTTCGTCTTCATCTCCACGCTTCGCTTCACTCGCGTATCTGATTTTATAATTCTGTGGCAAGGAATTTTTGGATCCCGATTTTTATTTAAAGCGTTCCCAACTGCTCGATAGGCTTTTGGATAACCAATTCTCTTTGCTACTTCCCGGTAAGTTAAAACCTTGCCTAAGGGAATTTTCTCTACTACTTCATAAACCTTTCTTTGAAAGGAAGTCATTGGCTTTTTTGAGGATTTCTTTGGCATTTTTAAAAGTTAGCTGTTCGAAAGCTTCTTCGTAGGGTAGCCATTGATAGCCAATGTGCTCCCAAGAAATTTTAACTTTTTTGGTTTTTGTCTCAGCTAAAAAGAAGGTAACTATTTTAAAAATGTTTTTTCCTTTCAATTTATAGAAGTATTTTATTGATTCTTTAAATCCAGGAGCAAATTTAATATCTTTAATTCCGGTTTCTTCTTTTACTTCTCTTTTTACTGTCTCTTCTAATTTTTCTCCTTTCTCAATATTCCCCTTGGGAAAATCCCAATGACCAGCTTGATAATAAAGTAAAAGATAATCAATTTTTTTGTCAGTTCTGGAAAAAATAACTGCTCCAGCTGATTTCTCTATTGGCATTATCTAAAAACTTTAAGTAACTTTTCTAAGGGTTGGGTATTAACAATATCTTCTTTCTCGGCCCAGCCCCGACGGGCTTGGGCGACACCAAGCTCAATATGTCTTAATTGATCTCTATGATGAGAATCGGTATTAATTACCATTTTTACTCCCGCCTCTTTGGCTCTCCGAATATTTTGGTCATTTAAATCTAATCTTTCAGGAAAAGAATTTATTTCTAAAATCACTTTAAATTCTTTAGCTGCTCTTAAAATTTTATCGAAGTCACATTGATATTCATCTCTTCTTTTTAAGATTCTGCCAGTGGGATGAGAAATAATTTTAATGTAGGGATTTCTCATTGCTTTGATTATTCTTTCAGTCATTTTTTCTTTTTCCATTTTGAAATTGGAATGGATTCCAGCAATGGCATAATCTAATTTTTTTAAGGCCTCATCTTTAATGTCAATTGAGCCATCGTTTAAAATATTTGTCTCTGCTCCCTGAAGAATTTTGAAATTTTTTAGTCGGCTGTTTAATTTATCAATTTCCTTTCTTTGTTGAGATAATTTTTTTTCATCTAAACCGTGTTCAATTCTTAAAAACTTAGTATGGTCTGTAATCCCTAAGTATTGATAACCTAATGCTCTTGCCCTTTCTGCCATTTCCAAAATCGTATTTTTTCCTCCGTCCCATTTTGAATGACAATGAAGATCTCCTTTAATATCGCCGTAGTCAATAATTTTGGGCAACTTTCCTTTTAAGGCTGCCTCTATCTCTCCCTGATTTTCCCTCAATTCTGGGGGAACCCATTCCATCCCTAAAGTTTTGTAAACTTCTTCTTCAGTTTTCCCAGCAACCATTCTTTT
>CAZWEN010000018.1:0-10954 GCA_964632775.1 uncultured Candidatus Saccharibacteria bacterium
TTCCTTTTTCTCCATCAACAATAAATTCTTTGGGGAAAACATCAAAAATTTCTTTATTTGAAGGTAGAGAAAAAGTCTGAGCCGCCTGCAAAACTCGGTTTACATCCTCTTCAGAAATTTTTTGATCAGCTCGAGAAACAGAAACTAAACCACGAGAAGAGGTTGAAAATATATGGCTTCCTCCAACATTAAGGTAAACTGAATCAATTCGTGCTCCAGTTTCGGTTTTAACCCTTTCTAAAATATTTTGCAAAATATTAGAAACCTTTTCAGTGTCAATCACCACTCCCTTTCTGGTTCCAGCAGCCGGTTCAGAAACTTGAGATATGACTTCCAGTTCGGTATTGGAGCTCTTTTGAACAACCAGGGTTTTTATAACACTAGTTCCAATATCCAGACCAGTTATGAGATGAGCTTTTGGCATATTCCTAAATAATAGTTTTGTTTTTCTTCCATTTTTTTAGCTTGAGCTTCTGACTTTTCGTGGTCATATCCCAATAAATGTAAAATTCCATGGATTAAAACTCGAACTAATTCTTTTTCAAAAGTTGAACTAAATCTTTTGGCATTCTTCTTGACCTCACGCAAACAAATTACTACCTCACCCAAACCAATTTCTTTATTTGGAAAAGCCAGGATATCAGTTACTCGATTCTTCCCTCTATACCTTTTATTTAACTCTCTTATTCTCCCTTGTCCAACTAAGGCAATAGATAAATTTTTATTCCCCTCCTTTTCACTTTCTAAAACTTTTTGGACAATTTTTTTCAAAAATTCTTCCTCAATTTGAATAGTAGTCAAATTATTAATCTCAATCATGCCTGCAATAACTCCTTTACGATTTTACTAACTGTTGCGCCTTCAGCTTTGCCTTTAATCTGAGGCGTTAGTTCTACCATTACTTTTCCCATGTCTTTTATTTCAGTAGCTCCAACTTTTTTAATTACTTCTTCAGCTAATTTTTTGATTTCCTCTTCTGAAAGCTGTTCTGGTAAATATTTCTTTAAAACTTCAATTTCTTTTTTTTCTTTTTCCACTAAATCTTTCCTTTCGCCCTTTTCAAATTCTAAAATTGCTTCTTTTCTTTTTTTAATCTCAGAAGAAATAACTTCAATCACTTCTTCATCAGTTAATTGACTTTTTTTAACAAGCTCTTTTTCGGTAAACTCTGGCTCAGCTTTAGTAATTTTATATCTTTTTTCTTTTTCTTTATTTAAAATGGCAGCTGAAAGCATCCGTAAAACTGAAGTTGATAATGCCTCTTTTTTCTTTGTTGCTTGGGTTAAATCTTTTTGAATTTGCTCCTTTAATATCATACTTTCCCTAATTTTCTCAATTTTTCATATTCTTTTTTTAATTCTTCTCTTCTTAAAGCTGCTTTTTTCTTCATCTGACGACTTTTTTGGTGTTGGCGAAATCGGGTTTTTCTGGCCCGAAGCAAAAGCCCGCTTTGTTTAACGCTTCTGGAAAAGCGGTAAATTAAAGCCTGGCTAGTTTCCCTTTCTTGTTTTTTAATTTCAAGTGCCATATTAAGGTAATTGCATGGGTTCCCCGCTCAGCAAATGTAAATGGAGATGATCAATTAGCTGGCCGGCCGGACGACCAACATTAATTATTAATTTATAGCCCTTTAATTTTTTTCCTCTAGCTATCTTTTGGGCAACTAAAAATAATTCTCCCATTAACCTCTGGTCTTTCGACTTTAAATGATCTACTGATGGAATGTGTTTTTTGGGAACAATTAAAAGGTGAACCGGGGTTACTGGTTTAATGTCATTGAAAGCAATAAATTTGTCGTCTTCGTAAACGATTTCAGCTGGTACTTCTTTATTGGCAATTTTACAAAAAAGACAATCCATCATTTTTTAAGTTTTTTCTTTATCTCTTTTACTACTTTTTCTGTTTTTATTGTTTCTTGCCTTCCAGTTTCCATATCCCTGATAATAATTGTTCCTTCCAGGGCTTCTTTCTGCCCTAAAATTAGGGTATATTTTACCTCAATTTTATCTGCTCTAGCTAATTGAGCCTTTAAAGAATCTCGGCCAAAAGATTCCGAAACCTGAATTTTGGCCGCTCTAAAATCTTCCAAAAGTCTTAAACTTTTTCTTTTAGCCAAAGTTCCAAGTTGGGCTAAATAAATTTTTGGTCGGGACTCTTGGGGAGGTCTTATGGCTTTAGTTTTCATCGCCGCTATTATCCTTTCTATTCCGGCTGATGCCCCCACCGCTGGGGCATCCTTACCGCCCAAAAGTTTAACTAAAGCATCGTATCTTCCTCCTCCGATTAAAGCTCCCTGGGCCCGACCTTCTTCGCTTTCTTCATATATCTCAAAAACAGTTTTAGTATAATAATCCAAACCTCTAACCAAATAAGGATTTAAATGGTAAGGCAGCTCTATCTCATCTAAAAATTCCAAAACCTCTTTAAAATGAGAATGGCAACTCTCGCAAAGATGGTCGATCATCTGAGGAGCTTGACTGATTATTCTCTGACATTTTTCTTCCTTGCAATCCAAAATTCTTAAAGGATTTTCTCTCAGTCGCCGCCTGCAATCAGCGCAGAGAGAAGGCTCCCTTGACCTAAAATAGCTCATCAAAAGTTTTTTATAATAGGGGCGGCATTGATTGTCTCCAATACTATTTATGTCTATAATTAAATTTTTTAATTTAAGCTCTCTTAAAATATTGTAAAAAATCTGAATAATTTGGGCATCAATCACTGGACTTTCCTCGCCAAAAACCTCGAAGCCAAATTGCCAAAACTGACGATATCTACCGGCCTGGGGTTTTTCATATCGAAAATAGGGACCGAAATACCAAAGCTTAACTGGCTGAGGGAGATTCTGCATGCCTTTTCCAATGTAAGCTCTGACTACCGGAGCTGTTCCTTCGGGTCTCAAAGTTAAATAATCTCCGCCCTTGGTTCTTAAGCTAAACATTTGTTTTCCAACAATATCAGTAGCCAAACCAATTCCTTTTGAAAAAAGTTCTGTTTCCTCCAGAATGGGGGTTTCAATCTTTTGGAACTGATAAAAATTAGCAATATTTTCAGAGGTTTCATAAATCTTTTGGAAATATTTCTGCTCTGAGGGCAAAATGTCATGCATTCCAGTTGGGCTTTGAAATTTTGGTTTCTTTGCCATAGTTTAATAAGCTGGGGCTTCGAATCTGGCTAAGGCAGTAAAAGGCCAGGCTCGAAAAAGTACTCGGCCAACGATATTTTCTTCAGGTAAAAACCCCCAGCGTCGGGAATCGGCCGAAGAGACCCGGTTATCTCCTAAAACAAAATATTCATCTTCATCTAAAGAAACTCGAACATCGCCAGGGGTCAGAACCGAGGGAGAAAGATAATCCGATTCATCTAAAATTTGGCTTCCCTCCCAGTTAAAAATTATTACCGAGTCCGCTTCAATTGCTATCGTTTCTCCCGGGAGACCAACAATTCTCTTAATGTAGCTGAGAGAAGGATTTTGAGGATATTTAAAAACCACCACTTCCCCTCTTTGGGGACTCCTAAATCGATAGGAGATTTCATCAACAATCAAATAATCACCATTTTCAAAATTGGGCTCCATCGACTGGCCTCTGACAAAAAAAGGTTGAAACAAAAAATAACGAATAGGGACAACTATCAATAAGGCAATAATTACAATTTTTAAAATTTCCCAAATAAAAGAAAAGAAGTTTCGCATACACCGAGCTTTAATTTATTAAAGCGAAGGTAAAGAAGAGAACAAAATTCTCTTCGCCTTTAATTATTATACTATTTTTTCTTTTAAAAGCAAGGCGAAGAGATAAATCTCTTCTTAATCTTCGCTAGCGCTTGATGTATAATGAATTAATGATTTTAATTGTTGGTCTCGGTAATCCGGGGAAGAAATATCAAAAAACTCGCCATAATCTTGGCTTCCGGGTGGTCGATGAATTGAAATCTTTGAATTTGAAAAATGTCACTTTGGCAAAACCAAAGACCTTTATGAATCTTTCTGGTAAAGCAATTAAATCGCTAATTACTAACTACAAAATACCAACTACCAACATTTGGGTGATTCACGATGATATTGATCTTCCTTTGGGAAAAATTAGAATCTCCAAAGGCCGGGGAGCGGCCGGCCACAAAGGAGTGGAATCGATAATTAAAGAGTTGAAAACAAAAAATTTTGTTAGATTTCGAATTGGAATTTACCCCAAAACTGGCAAGCCCAAAAATCCTGAAAAATTTGTCCTTCAAAAATTTAATAAAGACGAGGAGAGGCTGGTCAAAGAAGCAATAAAAAAAACCGCCGAAGCGATTGAATTTTCACTCAAAGTAGATTTAGCCAAAACAATGAGTAGATATAACAAATAGTTTTTGCCCTCCGGTCTACCTGCGAGCGCTAGAATTTAAAGAAGAAAACTTCTCAAACTCTAGACCTTAGGCCTTCTAGACTAAGGAGGGATGTCTAGATTTTAGCCACTCGCAGGCAGGCCGGAGAGTAAAATTTGACCATGCCCACTAAATAATATATTATACTAAACTAGATGGATTTGTCAAGGCGAAGCTCTATTGATAAGGTTTTAATCTGTAGTATCACCCCCTACTTTTTGGAAAAGGGCAATTTTTGGTTTGAAAAGAATCTTCAAAAG
This sequence comes from uncultured Candidatus Saccharibacteria bacterium, assembly GCA_964632775.1. Taxonomy (GTDB): domain Bacteria; phylum Patescibacteriota; class Minisyncoccia; order Minisyncoccales; family CAZWEN01; genus CAZWEN01. Next base: position 4,626 of record CAZWEN010000018.1, read on the forward strand.
ATTATCGAAGCTAGAAAAATTCAATCTTTTTTCGAAGATAACACTTTCTATTGCCAAAAAAAACAAAATTACAATTTTTCTCAATTTTTAAGAAAATTAGATGAAATGGGTTATGAAAAAGTGCTTAGAGTTTCTGAACCCGGAGAATTTTCTCAAAAAGGAGGAATAATTGATGTTTTCCCAATAAATTTAAATCAGGCCATCCGTTTTGATTTTTTTGGAAATAAAATTGAAGAAATTCTCCAGCTCCCTATCAAAATCGAGGATGAAAAGAAATCAAAAGAAATTTTAAAGAAGAAATTAAAGCGGCAATTATTATTTTCCGATTTAAAAGGATTAAAACCTGGAGACTATTTAGTCCATCTTGACCACGGAATTGGAACCTACAACCAACAGTTAATACTTAATGACCAACAATATTACCAACTTGAATATGCTGCCGGCGACAAGCTTTATGTACCGTTGGGTCTCGAAAGAAAACTCTCCCGCTATATTGGTTTTATTGAGCCAAAAATTTCCAGACTTGACTCGGCTATCTGGCAGAGAACAAAAAGGAAAATTAAAGAAGAGGCAGAAAAATTAGCCAAAGAACTTTTGGAAATCTACACTAAGAGAGAAATGATTACTCGCCCGCCCTATTTACCAGAAGATGAAATAGATTTTCAAATAACTTCCAGTTTTCAATATGAAGAAACCCCAGATCAAATTCAAACTATTGAAGACATTAAAAAAGACTTAGAAGGCCAGAGACCGATGGATAGAATTGTCTGTGGTGATGTTGGTTTTGGCAAAACTGAGGTTGCCTTGCGGGCGATGATAAAAGCAGTAAAATCAGGCCTTCAAGTAGCAATGATTTGCCCAACTACTATTTTAGCTAATCAACATTTTCAAAATTTTAAAGAGCGTTTAAAAAATCTCCCAATTAGAATTGCAATTTTATCTCGCTTACAAACAAAAAGGGAGCAAAAAGAGATAATCGAAAGTTTGAAAGCGGGTTCGATCGATGTAGTGGTTGGAACCCATCGAGTTTTATCAAAAGATGTAGGCTTTAAAAACTTGGGATTGTTAATTATTGATGATGAACAAAGATTTGGAGTTAGACAAAAAGAAAAATTAAAGAAAATTAGGGCTTCTCTTGATGTTTTATCCTTATCTGCTACCCCTATTCCCAGAACTCTTTATTTAGCCTTATCTTCTTTGAAAAATATTAGTTTAATCCAAACTCCCCCAGCTGGTAGACTTTCAGTTAAAACTTTTATTTTGCCTTGGTCAGACAAAACTATTAAAGAAGCAATTAAAACTGAGATTCTCCGAAAAGGCCAAATATATTTTTTACATAATCGAGTAGAAACGATTGAAACAGCGAAAAAATTTTTAGAAAATTTAGGGGCTCAAGCATCCGCCAGCTGGCGGATTGGCATCGCCCATGGAAAATTAAAAGAAAAAGAATTAATTAGAGTGATGGCTGATTTTCAGAATAGAAAAATTGATGTTTTGGTGACAACAACTATCATTGAAAACGGTCTTGATTTACCAAATGTTAATACTTTAATCGTAGCTGATGCCACTAGACTGGGTTTGGCTGAAGCTTACCAAATCAGAGGCAGAATTGGCCGTTCACATATTCAAGCTTTTGCCTACTTTTTCTACGGGGGCCACCTCTCGGATAAAGCCGAAATGAGATTAGAGGCCCTAAAAGAAGCCCAAGCGCTTGGTTCAGGCTATCGAATTGCTTTAAAAGATTTAGAAATCAGAGGAACCGGTAATATTTTAGGCAAAGAACAATCAGGAAACATTAATCAGGTCGGTTTAAATCTTTATTGCCAAACGCTATCTGAAGCTATTGAGAAAATAAAAGCTAAGTGTTAGGTTTAAAAAACGTGATTAAAACAATCTCTATTAAAGATAAGAATTATCCAAAACCCTTGAAAGAAATTAAAGATCCACCAGAAGTTCTTTATTATGAAGGAGAATTAAAATCTGAAGAAAATTGTTTTGCCGTGGTCGGTACCCGAATGTCTTCGTCTTACGGGAAACAAATGGCTCTAGAAATTGCTGGAGATTTAGCTGAAGCTGGATTAACAATTGTTAGTGGTTTAGCACCAGGTATTGATAGTTTTTCTCATCTGGCTGCCCTGGAAGGCAGAAAAAGAACCATTGCTGTTTTGGGAACCGGTTTAGATGAAAAAAGTATATATCCCCAAGAAAATTTAAAATTAGCTAGGAAAATTTTAGAATTAGGTGGAGCTTTAATTTCTGAATATCCACCCGGAACTCGGGGCACTCAATTCACTTTCCCGCAGAGAAACAGAATAATTTCCGGATTATCTCTGGGCGTTTTAATAATTGAGGCTAAACAAAAATCGGGGGCTTTAATTACGGCTAATTGGGCTAAAAAACAAGGAAGAAAAATCTTCGCCATCCCTGGACCAATCCATTCTTTAAATTCAAAAGGTTGTCATTATTTAATTAAACACGAAGTGGCGAAGTTGGTGGAAAATGCCAATGATATTTTAAAAGAATTAAATTTACCTCTAAAGGAGATTAGCTCTCTTTATGAAGGTGAAAACGAAAAAGAAAATTTAATTTTAGATGCCTTAAAAGAAGAAGCTTTGGATATCGATAAAATTATTGAGAGAACAAAATTAAGCGCGGACGCCGTGGCTGGTACTCTTGCCATTTTAGAAATAAAAAGTAAGGTAAAAAATTTAGGAGGAAATATCTATGCGATTAATCGTGGTTGAGTCACCAACTAAATCAAGAACAATCTCAAAATTTTTGGGACCAAATTATAAGGTTTACTCTTCCTATGGTCATGTCAGAGATTTACCAAAAGGTGAACTCGGAGTGGATATAGAAAATGATTTTAAGCCAAAATATATTATTCCTTCTAAGGCCAGAAAAAATGTAAATGTTTTAAAAAAAGAGGTGGAGAAAGCAAATTTAGCTATTTTAGCCACTGACCAAGATAGAGAAGGAGAAGCCATTGCCTGGCACTTAACTCAAATTTTAAATTTAGATGGTCAAAAACCTTATCAAAGAATTGTCTTTCATGAAATTACCAAATCAGCAATTGAAGAGGCTCTTAAAAATCCAAGAAAAATTGATATTAATTTAGTTGATGCTCAGCAGGCTCGAAGAATTTTAGATAGAATTGTTGGCTATAAATTATCCCCTTTTTTATGGAAAAAAGTAGCTCGGGGACTATCGGCCGGAAGAGTCCAATCAGTAGCAGTGAGGCTGGTGGTCGAACGGGAAAGAGAAATCAAAAACTTTGTCCCTCAAGAATACTGGAAAATTGCAGCTTTGCTGCGAAAATCTGAAAAAGAATTTGAGGCTTTGTTAAATAAAAGAGATGGCAAAACCATTCCAAAACTGGGGATTAAAACAAAAGAAGAAACGGATGAAATTGTTAAAGATTTAAAAGGAGCGGAATACAAAGTAATAAACGTTGAGAAAAAAGAAGTAAAAAGAAATCCTTTGCCTCCTTTTGCCACTTCTACCCTCCAGCAGGAATCCTGGAAAAGATTTCATTGGCCTGCAAGATTTACAATGCAGATTGCCCAGCAACTTTACGAAAGTGGTTTTATTACCTACCACCGAACTGACTCTTTAAATCTTTCTGACCAGTCTTTATTTTCGGCTAAAAAATTCATTACTGCCAATTTTGGTAAAGAATATTGGGCTGGATTTTTGAGGAAATATAAAGCTAAGGGTAGAGTTCAGGAAGCTCATGAAGCAATCAGACCGACTTATCCGGCCAGAGCTCCTGAATCAGTAAAACTGGACTCCAACCCACCCACCGCCCAACAAGGAAAAAATATGGATTCGAATCAATTAAAGCTTTACGACCTTATCTGGCGAAGATTTATTGCCTGTCAAATGAGCCAAGCTATTTTTGATTCAACAACTGTTGATATTGAAGCGAAAAATTATATTTTTAGAGCCACCGGTCAAGTTCTAAAGTTCGATGGGTTTTTAAAGGTCTACCCCACAAAAATCGATGAAGCTAAAGCTTCATCTCCACCCTTCGCAAAAGCTCGAGTATTTGAAGAAACTGAATTGCCGCCCTTAGAAATGAATGAAATCTTAGAGCTAATAAAATTAAAGCCTTCACAACATTTTACCCAGCCACCTGCAAGATATACTGAAGCTACTTTAATTAAAACTCTTGAAGAAAATGGAATTGGCCGACCTTCAACTTATGCGCCCACTTTATCTACAATCCAAGAAAGAAATTATATTGAGAAAAATGAAGAAAAACGCTTCCAGCCAACCGAAATTGGAACTGTAGTAAATGGCCTTTTAGTAAATCATTTTCCGAAAATTGTTAATATTAAATGGACTGCTGAAATGGAAGAGGATTTAGATAAAATTGCTGAAGGTAAAAGAAAATGGGTAGAAGTTTTAGAGGAATTTTATGAACCTTTTGAAGAAAATTTAAAACAGAAATATCAGGAAGTTTCAAAAAAGGAAATCACCGAAAAACCAACTGAGAAAATTTGTCCAAAATGTGGCGCTCCTCTTTTAATTAGATTAGGGAAATTTGGGAAATTTTATGCTTGTTCCAAGTTCCCAAAATGTAAACATACTGAACCTTTAGAAGAAAATATTTTAGGAATAAAATGTCCTAAATGTAAAAAAGGAGAGATTGTTGAAAAGAGAACCAGAAAGAGAAAAATTTTTTATGCCTGTAACCAATTCCCAAAATGTGATTTTGCTTTATGGGATAAACCAACTGGCAAAAAGTGCCCAAAATGCGGAGCACTTTTAATAGAAACAAAACGCAAACAAATTAAATGCTCAAACAAAGAATGCGATTATATTGAAAAATGAAGAGAAATTTGCTAAAGTAAAGGAGGAATTGCCGCGGTGGCGGAATTGGTTTACGCGCAGCTCTCAAAAAGCTGTCCTGCTTAGCAGGGTGTGGGTTCGAGTCCCACCCGCGGCACTCAAATGGATATGGAGCCATTAAAAGATTTCAAAGAAGCCCAAAAGGCTGTTAAAGAAAAAATGCTGACCCTAATTCTGGCTGGCTTTGGTTTAATAGCGGCTTTGGCCTGGAATGATGCTATTCAAACTTTATTTAATACTCTTTTTCCAAATAGCAATGGATTAATTGGTAAATTCATCTATGCTTTAATTATTACCTGTATTGTAGTAATTATTTCTTTACAGTTGAAAAAAAATTCTGAGAAAAAAGAATAAACATGAAAGATAATTAAAAAGCTGGCTAAAAAGCCAGTTTTTCATTTAGACGACACCCACCCACCGCCCAAATAATTTTTTAGGACTTGTTAAGTTTTACTAAATTTTCTAATAGGCAGGCGACGGTCATCGGACCAACGCCACCAGGGACGGGAGTAATGTAGCTTGCCTTTTTAGAAACTTCTTTAAAATCAACATCGCCCACCAATTTCCCTTTTTTCATACTGCAACCGGCATCAATGATTACTACCCCCCTTTTCACCATGTCACCCTTTATCAAGTTCGGCTTGCCCACTCCAGAAATTAAAATGTTGGCTTTTTTAATAAAAGAAGGGGCGTCTTTAGTAAATTCATTTAAAACGGAGAGGGTAGCTTTTTCTTTCAAGAGTTGAACGGCTAAAGGAAAGCCAACTAATCTTCCTGCCCCTATTACTACAATATTTTTTCCTTTTGGTTCAATTTTGTAATTTTTCAAAAGACATAAAATTCCATTAACCGTTGGCGGCAGAATTTTTGAGGTTCCTTGGTAAAACTCTCCTAAACTATGCTCTGAAAGAACATCAATGTCTTTTTGTTCGGGAATTAAATTTAGAAATGGGGCCCAGCCGAAGGCTGGGAGGGCGGTGGGCGGGTTGTAGTCTTCTGGTAAAAATTTTTCTGGTAAAGGTAGTTGAATAATTATTCCTGAATTGGCCGGATTTCTAACAATTTTTTTAATTTCCTTTTTTAACCCTTGAGGGTTAATTTTTTCATCAAAGCGATACAATTTAAAGTCAACTCCCACCAGTTTACAGGCTTTTTTCTTTTGATTAATAAAAATTTGAGAAACTGAATTCTCGCCAACCTGGACTACGGCTAATCTTAACTTTAAATTAGATTTTCTTACTTCTTTTTTAAGGTTAGCCAGGATTTTTTCAGAAAGTTTTTTCCCGTCAAGGAGTTTCATAAAATAGGGAATCTTTTACAAAGTTTCTTAACCTCTTTTTTGATTTTCGAGGCGGACCCAGGACTAGATATCACTTCATTAATCCAGAAGGTAATCTTTTTCATCTCTTTTTCTTTCATTCCTCTGGTAGTTATCGCTGGTGTTCCTAACCGAATTCCTGAGGGATAATAAGGTG
>CAZWEN010000019.1:0-10924 GCA_964632775.1 uncultured Candidatus Saccharibacteria bacterium
TGTTCCTGTAAAAATGGATTGGCCAGATTTAGAAAATTTACCGGGAGAAAATACTTTCCAGAAAATGCGAGAAGCTGAAAAAAGAGGAATTAAAAGCTTTGGGAAAACCTCTCAGCCTTCTCCTAAAGATTTCTTAGACGCCTTTAAAAAACAATTGGAAAGATTTGATAAAATTCTTTGTATTACTCTTACTTCCAAACTTTCTGGTACTTACAATTCAGCAAATCAGGCTAGAGGAATATTAGGTCAGGAAGATCAAAAACGAGTTTTTATTATTGATTCTTTAAATGCCACTTGTGGTGAAGGTTTACTGGTTTTTAAAGCGATTGATTTAATTGAAAGTGGCAAAAAAACAGAGGAAATTGTCAAAGAATTAGAAAAATTTATTCCTCAAGTTTACCTTTATGCAATACTTGAAGACCCTAAATGGATAGAAGCCTTGGGGCGGATATCTCACACTTTAGCCAACTGGGTAAGAAGAATGCAAAAAATCGGATTTAGACCAATACTGGGAATAAAAAAAGGAGTGATGAAACCTATTGGTATTAAAGCTGGAGCTAAAGATATTCCCACTGCCTTATTTTACCAATTTGAAGCCAAAACAAAAAAATTAAGGAACCAAAATAAAAAAATCAGGGTAGCAATTACCCATGGCGATGACATAGAGGGAGCTCAAAGATTAAAAGAGATGATTGAGAAAGAATTAGAAGGAACCGAGGTCGCTTTTGTAAACTTAATTGATAATGTCCTTGCTGTTTTGGCCGGGCCAGATGCTTTAATTCTAGCCTGGTGTGAGTCTACTTAAGGGCTAAATAGATTCTTTGGAGAGCAGTGAGGTTTGAGAAAATAGCTAAAATTATTATTGGGTAGAGCAGCCAAGAAAGGTTAAAAATGCCAAGAAGTATTGCTAAAGTAATTAAAATTATTCTTTCGGCCCGAGTTAAAAAGCCCTTTTTAAATTCTTCGGCTACTATTTCCTTTTCTTTAGCTGCTGCCTTGGAATAAGTAGTGAGGAAGCTGCCAAAAAGAGCCAGGAAAATCCAAACCTTGGCTGGTAAGAGAAAATCGGGTAAGGGTAAAAACAAAAAACCTAATAAAATAATTCCTTCAACGTAGCGGTCAGAGATTGTGTCTGAATAGGCACCTTTTTTTGTTGCTTTTTGTAAAAACCTAGCTACTGCTCCATCAATAAAATCTAGAAGGCCGGCTAAAAGAAAGAAGATTAAAGCTAAAACAAGATTTAGGTTAATTAAAAAAGAAAAAGAAATAACAACAAAAAGGAGCGAGATTAAAGTATATTGATTTGGGGTAAAAAATTTAGAAAAAATCTCCCCCGTCATATTTTCAAGCTTTTTAAATTTTTCTCTTTTTTCTTCTAACATTGAAAATTGAAATGAATTGAAAATTCATTGAACATCGAGATAAATTAAAAATTTATTGAAGATCGAAATGAGTCGAAGACTCATTGAGTATGCTGGATTTTAGCTATACCTCTTTTAGTGCGATCTAATAATTTCTCAAGAAAACCAGCTTCTCCACCGCCAATCTTCACGTTTCTATTTTTTATCTGCTTGAAAATTTCCTCAATAGATAAATTATTCCCAGGGATTTCTAAATAGGCCCGGCCGACCAAATTTAGGTTATGAGCATCAGAACCAGCCGTAAAGGGGAGATTGAATTTTTGGACAAAAGCTAAGGCTTTTTTATTACCAGGACCAAAAATGGAAGCATTTAAAATTTCAATTCCATCTATCTCTTTTGAGATTTCTTTTAAATCTCTTTTAAAACTACAAAACCAGCCAAAGGGATGAGGGATAATTGCTATTCCTCCTCCTTCTTTTATTCTTTTGACAGTTTCTTCAGTTGAAAGGCCATTGGGAATTATTTTTTCAATGTTTAAACCTAAAATATCTCCTTCCTTACTTTTGATTTCAATCCCAGGTATAATTAAAATAGATTTTCTCTTAGCATGTCCGATAGCCTCCAGGGCCCCTTTAATTTCCGAATGGTCAGTAATGGCTAAACAATCAATTCCTTTTTTAATCGCTGCCTCGACCATTTCTTTAGGGGGGGTAGTGCTATCGTAAGAGTAAGATGTGTGGCAATGCAGGTCGCATTTCATAATAATACCCTATCATGAATTTACAATTTTTACTATCCTGTTTCTATTTCTTTCTCCCCGCTTACTTCGTCAATATGACCCCACCTTTAATCAGAAAAGTTGGCCTCTTTAATTTTTTAGATAAACCAGTTGATTTTGGGAGAAAATTTAAAGGTCAGCCAATTTTAGGGAAAAATAAAAGCTGGCGGGGAGTAATTTTTAGTTCAATTATTGGAATCTTAGTAGCCGGGCTTCAACTCTGGCTTTATCGATTTTCTTTTATTAAAGAAATTAGCTTTTTTGATTATTCAGAAATTAATATTTTAGCTTTTGGATTTTTAATTTCGGCGGGAGCAGTTTTTGGCGACCTGCTCTTTGCCTTTATCAAACGGCGTTTGAAAATGGAACCCGGGCAAAGATTTATTCCCTTTGACCAGACCAATTATGTTATTGGAGCGGCCCTGTTCTTGACACCCTTTTTAAAAATTAATACATTAATTTGGATAACTATTTTTATTTTAACCTTCTTTTTACATCTAATTTTTAACCGAGTAGGTTATTTACTCCGCTTGCACAAAAACAAATGGTAAGGTAAGATAAATTAATATGGAAAATATTTTTGAACCATTTCTCCAAATTCTTATTAATATCTCACCCGCAGTTTTTTGGGCGATTTTAGTTTTTTTTGTTGGTTGGTTTATCTCCAAATGGATAGGTCAGATAGCTGCTGTCTTTCTTAGCAAAATTAGATTAAATCAGGTCTTGAAACGGATGGGTTTAGAGGAGGCTTTAACTAAAATTGACACCCGCCTTAATGCTCCCAAATTTTTTGGTGAAATAGCAAGATGGTTTTTTGTTATTCTTTTTTCGATGGCCGCTTCGGAAATTTTGGGATTAACTCAATTTAGCCAATTTTTAGAAAAAGTGATTGGCTATTATCCAAATGTTTTTATTGCTGCTCTAATCTTTGTAGTGGCGGTTTTTTTGGCTGATTTTTCTCAAAAAATTGTGGTTGGCACCCTCGAGAAAGAAAAAATAACTTATTCCAGATTTTTAGGAAGAGCAATCCGTTGGGCAATCTGGCTCTTCGCTATTTTAGCTATTCTCTATCAGCTCCGAATTACCCCTTCGCTAATTTTAGCTGTTCTGATTGGCATGGTGGCTACTATTTCAATCGCTTTGGGAATCGCTTTTGGTTTGGGCGGAAAAGATTTGGCGGCTAAAATTCTAAAGGAGCTAGAAGAGAAGTTTAAATAATATATGGAATATTTGACTCAAGAGGAGCTCAAGAAAATGCTCCTCCTTTCTTATCAAAAGATTGAGGAACACAAAGAGGAAATTAATAAAATCAATGTCTTCCCTGTCCCCGACCAAGATACTGGAAGCAATATGACAAAGACCCTTTTAGGGGTAAAAGAAGTAATTGAAAATAGAAATTTTAAGGATTTGGCTGAGATTTCGGAAGCCACTTTAGATGGTGCCTTAACTGCTGCTCAGGGTAATGCCGGCGTGATTTACGTCGGCTTTTTGGCTGGTTTTCTACCAATTCTTGACAAAAACCCAGTCAATGCCAAAAAATTGGCTGTTGCTTTTGAAAAAGGAGCTGAGCGTGCCCGGCAATCTATCCAAAATCCAAAAGAAGGGACAATTTTAGATGTCATTGATGCTACTTGCCAAACCTTCAAAAAGGAAGCCGAGAAAGAAAAGGATTTGGTCAAAATTTTCAAAATAGCAGTGGAAAAAGCTAAGGAGGCCTTACTGGCTACTCGGGAGAAAATGGAAATTTTTAGAAAAGCTAACGTAGTTGATGCTGGTGGCTTGGCCTATTTGATGATTTTAGAAAGTCATTTAGAAGCTCTAGAAGGAGAGAAAAAGGAAGAAAAAAAAGAAGAAAAACCTTCAGAAAAAGTCAGAAGATTCGTCCAAACTCTTTCTTATCGTTACGAAGTGGTTTCTTTAATAAAGAATCCTAAATTCGACGAAAAAACAATCCAGGAAAAATTGAAAAATCTTGGAGACTCGCTAGATATGGTTCAGATCGGAGATAAACTAAAAATTCATATTCATACTGATTTGCCAGATGAGGTTAAGAAAATTATGCGGGAAACTGGTCAGGTTCTAAGTTTAAGAGAGGAAGATATGGCTAAAGAAGTGGTTGGCGAAAAATCAGTTAGAAAGGTTTCTATTGGAATTGTTACTGAAGATATTACTGATTTACCTCAGAAAATTTTAGAAAGATATCAAGTTGAGACAGTTAAAGTTATTCTTGATTGGCCAGAGGGAGAGAATCTCCCTGGTGAAAATATTTATCAAAAAATGAGAGAAGCCGATAAAAGGGGAATTAAAACTTTCCCCAAAACTTCCCAGGCCGTTCCTAAATCTTATTTGGAGGCTTTTCAAAAACAGCTTGAAAAATTTAATAAAGTTTTGTGTATTACTATAACCTCAAAAATTTCCGGATGCTACAATTCGGCCTGTCAAGCAAAAGAGATGTTAAAGGCCGAGGAAAAAGGAAGAGTTTATATTTTAGATTCTTTGCAAGCGGCGGCCAGCCAAGCTCTTTTGGTCTTGCGGGCGATTGAATTAATTCAAGAACAAAGAGAAATTGCTGAAGTTATTGAGGAAATTAAAAAATTAATTCCCAGAACTTATTTATGGATTAGCTTGGAAGACCCCAAATGGTTAGAGGCGGGGGGAAGAGCAAGTAAATCTCAAGCCAACTGGGTCAGAAGAATGAAAAAAATAAACCTCCACCCCTTAATCACCATCAAAGATGGGGTGGTGACTAAAGGAGGAATAGTTTTTGCTAAAGATATGGCTGAAGCTCTCTTCAAAAAAATATCAAAAGAAAGCCGAAAAGCCAGGAAACAAAGAAAGAGAATTCGGGTAATAATTGGCCAGGCCGATAACCCTGAGGGAGCCGAGAAGTTAAGAAAGATGTTAAAGGAAATAAAAGCCGAAGTTCCTTTTATTAGTTTAGCTTCACCAGTAGTTTGTGCTCATACTGGTCCAGGAACCTTAATTGTGGCTTGGCAAGCAATTTAATATATGTATATCAAAGGAGTGGGAATGACAAAATTTGATTATTCTGATAAACCCTGGTGGCAGTTTGTTTATGAAGCTGCTATAGAAGCCTTAGAGGATGCTGGAATGAAAATTTCTGACATTGAGGCTATTGTTCTATCAGCTGTTTCCAGTGCGGCTGGCGGAGAACACCAAACTCATAAAATTTCTTTACTTTCTGATTTATTCAAAACCAATGTTCCCATTATTGAACTTCCTTCAGTTTGTGCTGGCGGTGGGGTGGCTACTTGGGTTAGCAATCGCCTTGGTTTCAAAAATATCTTAGCAGTTTCAGGAGAGAAGTTGGTTGATAATCCGAGCGAAGTAACTGTTGATTGGATACTGTCAGCGGCTGAAAGAGTGGTTGAGCAGACTGAAGGAATGCTTTTCCCAGTTCAAAATGTTTTGGTTTGGCAGCAATATATGGAAAAATATGGGGCAACCATGGATGACCTGGCCCTAATTGCTTTCAAAAACCATCAGAATGCCGTTTTAAATCCTAAAGCCTATTATTATCAAAGACCGGTCTCTTTAGAAGATATTAAAAAGTCCCCAATAATCGCCTCCCCCTTTCGCTTAATGGATTGTTCCTTGTCGGTTAATGGCGGAGCAGCGACTATTCTTTCTAAAGAGAAGTCAGATGTTGAAATTATTGGCTCAGGATTTGCCACTGATTATCTTTTAACTTTTGGCCGAGAGATACTCACTCATTTTAAGGCCACCAGATTGGCGGCTGAACAGGCTTTTGAAGAAGCTAAAATTAAACCCCAGGACATTGATGTCGCTGAGGTTCACGATGCTTTTACCTCAGTAGAACTGTTTTCTTATGAAGACTTAGGATTCGCCCCGATTGGCAAAGGGGCAGATTTAATTAGAGAGGGAAAAGTAAATTTAGACGGGGAGTTGCCAGTTAATACTTCTGGTGGCCTTAAAGCCAAGGGTCACCCTATTTCAGCAACTGGTTTAGCCCAAATTTATGAGATTGTAAATCAGCTAAGAGGAAGATGTGGAGAGCGCCAAGTAAAGAATCCAAAAATCGGTCTCTGTCATAATGTCGGTGGGGCTGGCGGCAGCGTCACTGTTCATATTCTGAAGAAGGTTTAATTTACTTTTTGCTACCCATCTTTTTCCCGGTTTTGTCTAAAAGATAAGGAAGAATAATATAGTGGAGCTCTTTTAATTTATTTTTCTTCCTTATTTTATTGATTTTTATTCCGTTGGAGAAGGTTTCTTCAGTTAGTAAAATCGCCTCTATCTCTTTATCTTTTATTGCTGGACCATAAATATTATTTATTTCGACAATTTTAGATTTGAGACCAGTTCTTTTAAAATAATTTTCCAAAGTTCTTTTTCTTTCTTTAAACGGCAGGATTTTTCTGAAACTCTTTTTTCTGGCCTTGACCATTTGATTAGAGCAAAGCCCAATTATTGCCTTTTTGGCGTAGTATTTTGCCAGGGAAAGAAGATAGCGATGGCCGGGATGGAGCTTATTGAATGTTCCTCCTAGAGCAATTTTTTTGAATTTTCCTTTTCGGAATTTTTTAAGTAATTTTCTAAAGCCCTTCTTTATTTCCGGAGAAACCTCAATCAAGCAAATTCCTTTATTGGCAAAACCATAAACTACCGCAGTTTTCTTTCGAGAAAGCAAAACGCTCGGGATGACCAAGAGATCTTCTTCGCCATCAATAAAAACATTCCCATTTTTAGATATCGCCTTTTTAAGAGTTTTCCAGACTTCTTTATTTATTGAAGCTGGTGGATTCCAACAGGAAAAAGAATATTCCTGAAGGGGAGCCATTTTGTTTCTTCCTATTCTGCCATCAAAAATTTTAACATCAGAGGGGAGATTTAAAGAGCAATAATCGCCAACCGTAATTATTTTTTTAAATTTTCTTTTTCGACAAAATTCTTTAAAATTTTTAGCCACTTCTTTTTTCTTCCCCAAAATAGGAAAACCCCAAACTTTTTTCAATTCCCTTCTGAGTTCATTTGGCAAAAAATAGGTTTTCATCATACAAAATATTATACCATGTTTTATCAATGCCCAAAGTGTAAAAAAATCTGGCAATACCCAATTGAGAAATGCCCCAATTGCTTTTTGGGATTAGAAAGACTTTTAACAAAAACAGCTAAAGTAATTGGAGTCTCAAAAGTTAATATCCCGACTCTTTTGCATCCAAAAGTACCTTATTTTGTTTTGGTTTTGGAGGACGAAAAAGGCAAGAGATGGGCCCAAAAGTCCTTTAAGGAACATAAAATTGGTGATGAGTTTGAGTTTAAATCAACTCAGGACAAAAACGCCGTGGCTATTTGGCGAATAAAATATGATATTTTAGAGGCGATTGAGAAAGTGGTTGAGCTAATTGGTGGTTTGGAAATTAACCCCCAGACTAAAATATTGATTTTACCAACTTTAATTTCGCCCAAGCATCCTTACTTGGCGGTTAATACTAATCCTAAATTTTTAGAAAGTTTAATTAATTACTTAGTAAAAATAGGTGGGGATATAAAAAGTATCAAGGTCGCCGCTCAAAGCTTTGATGAAATCCCAATTGAAGCCTCAGCTCAAAAATCTCAACTCCTCGACGTCTGCCTCCGCCATCAAATTATTCCTTTAGATTTAGCTAAAGGCAATTTTGTTAAACGCGAAAAAAACGGGTTTACTTTTGAAGTTTCAGAAGAGGTTTTTAATGCCGATTTGATAATTAATCTGCCAATTTTAAAACTTGATTCAAAATTAGGAGTAAGAGCGGCAAGAGAGAATACCTTAAAATTTCTGAAAAAAGAATCTTATCTTTCCCTGCAGTATCTTCATAGTCAGGACTCCAACCCGCCCGCCGCCCTCCCCGCCAAAGGCGGGGCCCCTGAAATAATGAAAAAGTTACAAGAAGTGCTGCCAAATTATTTAACAATAGCTGATGGTCTAACTATTCAAAAAACCACTGGCTTGACTACTTTTCTCGGACTAACTTTAGCCAGCTTTAACCCTTTTAATCTGGATCGAGTTTTTGCTGAAATTACTTTGTTGGGGGACTTGCCAGAATGCTTAAAAGAGATTAAAATTGAGGATATCCCAATCGCTGGCAGAAAAGTCGAGGAAGTTCAATATAATATAGAAAAACTAGGAAATTAAAAAATAAAATTATGTTCAATGAATTTTTAATTCATTTCAATTTTCAATGTTCAAGGATAAAGTAGTTTTGATTACCGGTGCTTCGGGAGGGATTGGTAAAGCCATTGCTAAAAAATTCGCTGAAGGAGGAGCAAAAGTTGCCTTGAATGATATTGTTCAGGCGGAAGAGGCTTTAAAAAAGTTAGTTGAAGAACTCAATGAGAGCAAATCTCTCATTTCGACTCACGCCCTTCGGTCGTTCGTAGCCGATGTTTCAAAATTAGAGGAAGTAGAGAAAATGGTAGAGGAGATAAAAAAGGAATTTGGCCGTTTAGACATTTTGGTAAATAATGCTGGGATTACTCAAGATAGGACTTTAGCCAAAATGACCAAAGAAGAATGGCAGAGAGTGATAGATATAGATTTAACTGGAGTTTTCAACTGCTCTAAAGCCGTCTTACCCTTACTCATTGCCAATCAAGGCAATATTGTTAGTATTTCTTCTCTGGTTGGTTTAAGGGGAAATTTTGGTCAAACCAATTATGCAGCAGCCAAGGCTGGCATTATCGGCTTTACTAAGGCTTTAACTAAAGAGGTGGGCAGATTCGGAGTAAGAGTTAATGCCATTGCCCCAGGTTTTATTGAAACCAGATTAACTGAAAATCTTCCGTCCGAAGTAATCGAAACCGTAAAAAAATTTACTCCCTTAGGTCGTTTTGGTAAGCCAGAAGAGATAGCCAATTTAGTTTTCTTTTTAGCTTCCCAAGAAGCTGATTTCATTACCGGGGCTGTCGTCAATATTGACGGAGGATTACCTCTCTAACTATGAAGTCAACTTTGGATAATCTTTTTAAAACCCTGAGTTCAAATTCCCCGGCCACTGCTTTTGAAGTAGAATTCTGGGATGGGACTAAAGAGAAGTATGGTTCAGGTATTAAAAAATTTAAATTAGTTCTTAAGAATAAAGGAGTGATAAATAGAATTCTCAGTGGAGGAAGTATAGGGTTTGGCGAGGAGTTTATGAAAGGAAATATTCTTATTGAAGGCGACTTTCAAGAACTGATTAAAATGGGGCAGGGCAAGAATGTGGTCGAGTTTAAACTTTCCCTAAAAGATAAATTAAAGATTTTCTATAATTATATTACTTCTCTGGGGACTGTTCTCAATTCAAAAAGGAATATCAGTTATCATTACGATGTCGGAAATGATTTTTATTCTCTCTGGCTTGACCGGACCCTCACCTACTCTTGCGCTTACTTCAAAAAAGAAAATGATAACCTGGAAAGAGCTCAGTTAAATAAATATGAGTATATCTCGGAAAAACTTCAATTGAAGAAAGGAGAAACTTTGGTGGACATAGGTTGCGGCTGGGGTGGAATGATGTTTTATGCTGCTGAAAATTATGGAGTAAAATCTGAGGGTTATACCCTTTCCGCAGAACAATATAATTATTTAGTTGAGGAAATTAAAAAAAGAAAATTGGCTGATTGGATTAAAGTTTATTTTAAAGATTACCGAGAGGCAAGAGGAAAATTTGATAAATTTGTTTCGATAGGAATGTTTGAGCATGTTGGCAAAAATTTTTATCCGGTTTTTTTTGATATAGTAAAAAAATTATTAAAACCAAAAGGAATCGGTCTCCTCCAGACTATTGGGTCATCAAGAGATAAACCTTCTGACCCTTGGATTACTAAGTATATTTTCCCTGGTGGTTTTATCCCGACCCTCCAGGTGATTTGCAATATTATGAACCAAAAAGACCTGGTTTTTTTTGATATCGAGGATTTAAGAATACATTATGCTAAAACCCTTGATAAATGGATAGAGAGATTTGAAGGAAACATTGATAAAATAAGAAACGTCATAACAAAATCGTTGGGCCCTGAAAGAGCTGAGGAGTTTTTGCGAATGTGGAGACTTTATTTAAATGGGAGTTCGGTTTCATTTAAAGCAGGAAATAATCGTTTATATCAAATTACCTTTAATAATGGTTTGAATAATCAACAACCCTTAACTAGAAACTACATCTATGGAGTTTAATAAAGAGCAAATTAAAGAGATTATTCCATATGATGACCCTTTTTTATGGGTGGATGAAGTAGAAAGTATTGAAGACAATACCATAGTTGGCTACAAGCAGACTTCTCCTGAGGACCCTTATTTTAAAGGTCATTTTGTTGGTTTTCCAATAATGCCCGGTGTCTTGATTGTTGAAGGACTGGCTCAGATAGGAACAATTCTTTTAAGGAAGAAAATTGGTAAAGACCATAAGAAAAGTCACCTTTTAGCTTATCAGGTAAGAAGCGCCATTTTTTATAAACCAGTTTTTCCTGGTGATAAAATAAAATACAAAGTTGAACTTTTAGGATTTTACGGCTTTAAAACCGCTAACTTTAAAGGAGAAGCTTATGTAGGTGAGGAAAGAAAATGTGAAGTGAGATTTAGCGTGGCAATGATAGATAAAGATGAATTTAAAACGAAATACCTTAGAGAGAAACAAGGGAAAAAACCGGCAGCCCAAACTAAACTGCCCCCTTTAAAAATAGGAAATCTTTTTGCCGCTATCCCGATTATCCAGGGAGGAATGGCTACCAGGGTATCATTACATAATTTAGCTGGAAATGTGGCTAAGCAAGGGGCGGTGGGTA
>CAZWEN010000020.1:0-10361 GCA_964632775.1 uncultured Candidatus Saccharibacteria bacterium
TGAGATGAAAAGGGTTGTTAAGAAAGAGGGAAATTTAATTTTTATTGATTTTCAAGTTCCTCTACCTAAAAATCTCTATTCTTACTTTATAAAAGCCGTGGAATATCTTGCCGGGAGAGACCATTTTAGAAGTTTTAAAGATTATCTTGGGCAAGGAGGATTAGATGAAATATTAAATAAAAATCAACTCCAAATAGAAAAAAGAGATTATACAAAGAGTGGAATCATAACAATAATAAAAACAAAAAATATTTAATTTCTGTTTCCTTGAGTTAAAAATATGAATTGGAAATATATTTTAATTGTGGTTATTCTGGCTGCGATTGTTGGTGGAGGAACTTTATGGTTGACAAGGGAAGAAGTTCCCCTTGCTGAATTTCCCGAGATAGAGCGACTAGAGAAAGCTAAAAGTGATAGTGACCAGTTAAGAAATTTGTGTATAAAATTTGTCAGAAAGGTAGCTGAGAATTATTTTGATGACGAGGCCACCCCGTATCCAGAGAAATTGGAAATTAAAGGCAATTGGGAATCCTATCTAACCCTGTATCACCAGGGAGAAATCAAAGGAGAGGGGAAAGGGGAAAATGAAATATTGGCTTTAGCCTTAGAGGAAGCAACAAAAATTGCCCTCAGTGATAAAAGAAGCGAGAATTTAACCAAAGAAAATCTCAAAGAGGTAAGATTCTTAGTCAAATTTTTATATCCTCCCAACCAGTTTTCTTTTGTTGAATACAATGGGGAGGGAAAAGAGCTTATTGGCGATTTAGTGGCAATCCGGAATTTAGACAAAGAAATAATTTTAGAGAAAATTGAACAGGGAAAAGAATTTTTGTATCGGATGATAGATGAAGAAGAGAAAGGATTTCATAAATATTACTATGCCTTAAAGGACGAGTTTGAAGATAGGCTACATACGGTATATTCTGCTTCAATTATCTATACCTTTTTATACATTAATGATTTTGAAAGGGACGAAAAAATTTTAGCAAATATACCTGATTGGGGAGACTTTCTTCTTTCGATGCAGAACAAAGACGAAAAAGAGTATGGTGCCTTTCATTATTCATATTATTTGAGCACCAAAGAGAAGGAAAAGAAATTTGTAGTGGGAACCAGTGCCTTAAGTATATTTACCTTACTGAGATTATATGAGTTGACTGATGACTCAAAATATTTGGAATCGGCGAAATTGGCTGGCGATTGGTTGATTACCATGCAGGAACCAGCGGGTACTATGAAACCCTATGTCAGACATTCTGATGGCAAATGGCTTTATGGTAAAAAAGAAATCTCTTCTTTATGAGGGCCAGGTTCTTTCGGCCCTCTCTAAGCTTTATCAAATTACTAGTGATAGAAAATATTATGATACGGCTGAAAAAATTGCTGAACTGTTTGCCAAAAAATATGAAAAAGAGCAAGGCTATATCAAGGGCGAATATCGAGAGAAAAATCCAATATCAAACTCCTGGGTAGTAATGTCCTTAATGGATTTTTACCGAGTGAATCAAAACGAGCGTTACCAAAAGATAATTTTTGAACTGAGCGAAAAGATTTTAGAAAATCAAAAACCGAGTCCCGCCGTGGGGCGGGACGAAGGTGAAGATGACCTTTTATATTGTGGTGGTTGGGGTGGAGCTTATTCAACTAGCGGAATGGGCTGGATAAGTGAAGTGATGGGAGAAACCTATAGATTCTGTAAGAAACAAAACAGAAAGGGTTGTGATAAATACAAAGATTCGGTGATAAGAGTAGCAAGATGGATTGTCCAGAATACCTATTCAGAAGAAAATACTTTTTTTCTGAAAAATCCCGAAAGAGCAATTGGAGGTGTTTTTTGGAATCAATCAAATAAATATGTCAGAACTGATTCGGTCTGCCATGCTTTAAATAGTTATGTCAGAATAATCAATGATTTAAAGGCAGACTTATTCCTTTCCATTCCAGAGCAACCATTGGAAACAATTCTCAATGAGATAAAAAAATAAACCCCCGCCAGATTCTGGCGGGGGTTATTCATTTTGGCTTATCTTCCGAATCTTTGGGTTCTTCTTTTTGCCCAACAGTCTCGACAATAAATTGGTCTGTCTGGTGATGGTTGAAAGGGAAGCTCAGTTATTTCTTTTCCACAATCAGCACATTTCCAATTTCCCTTAACCATTTCCCGAGGAGGGAAATCCCTTCCCGGTTCGTTAAATTTTTTGAAGACCATAGGAAATCGATATACGAGTTAAAAATAATAAAGCGACCTTTTTTATGACTCTTAAGCCGCTCTACTTAATTGGGCCTTCGTTAATTTTTTGAAATTATTAAAGACTTACTTTAAGATATCTCGACTTATATGTCTAAATTTAGAATAACCTTTTATCTTTAACAAGTCAAGTGTCAAGTGTAAAAAGGGCTTGACATCTTTGCTTTCTTAGTTAGAATATAATAATGACAATCAAGGAAAGCAAAAATTTAATATACGACCGGTTTCCATTGTTGAAGAGGTACGAGGGCTACAATACCGTTGACCCGAATAAATGTTTTCTTGAAAGTTTTAATCCGGTAGACGATAGAATAAAATTATATTTTAAAAACGGAAGAGAGACGGTAATTCGAGCCAAAAATCTTGAAGGAGGACGAGAGTTGGACCTGATTGAAAATAGATTGAAAGATTTTATTGATAAATCTTACGAGGAAATTTTAAATATGAATTTTTAATAAAAACTATTTAGAGGAGAATTTTAGCCCCCCACCAAATTTTGGCGGGGGGTTTGATTTTTAAGAGAGTTAGTAATAAAATAAAAATAATGAATGAAAATACGATTTTAAAAGTAAAAAATTTAAATGTAGAACTGGATGGAGAAAAGATAATTGAAAATTTAAATTTTGAGGTGAAAGAAAAAGAAACTTTAGTGATTTTAGGTCCCAATGGGGCAGGGAAGACCGTTTTACTTAGAACTTTGTTGAGTCTTTTACCTTATCGAGGGGAAATTCAATGGCAGAAAGGATTAAAAATTGGTTATGTTCCCACTGGACTTCCTTTAACCAAAGAGATCCCATTAACTATAAAAGAATTTTTTGATTTAAAAGGAATTTCTCAAAAAGAAGTCCTTGAAGTTTTAAGGGCAGTGGGAATGGCAGACTCTGAAATTTTAGGAAAAAGAGTAGCCTTTCTTTCTTCGGGTCAATTTCAGCGGCTTTTAGTGGCTTGGGGTTTAACTGGTAATCCTCAGGTTTTACTTTTTGATGAACCAACAGCCGGAATTGATATTGGAGGAGAGGAAACTATTTATACTCTTTTAAAAAAACTCAGAAATGAAAAAGAATTAACTATTCTCTTGGTTACTCACGATTTAACTATTGTTTATAAATTAGCTGATAATGTTATTTGTTTAAATAAAAAAGCATTATGTCAAGGTCTTCCCCTAGAAGTTTTAACTCCTCAGCACCTATCTCAACTTTATGGAGGAGAAATAAAATTCTATCAACATAAACATGAATGAGCAGTTTCTCCTTAGTTTAATCACTGGAATTTTTATTGGAGGAGTAGCCGGCTACTTAGGTTCTTTAATGGTTTCTAAAAGAATGGCTTTAGTAGGGGGAGCCTTGGGTCACTTAACTTTACCAGGGATTGCCTTGGCTCTCATTTATGGTTTCGATGTTTCTCTGGGAGCTTTGCCTTTGGTGGCTTTGGGAATAATTTTGATATGGTTATTTGAAATTAGAACTAAATTACCAACGGAGGCTTTAACAGCGGTAGTTTTTGCTTCAGGAGTAGCTGCTGCCTTTTTAATTTTGCCCTCAGAGAAAACCGTCACTGCTTTAATTGGTGATATTTCTCAAGTAGAGCTTTATGGGAGTATAATTTCTATAATTTTAGCTACAATTGTCTTTCTTGTAATCCGAAAAATTTTTCCAAAGATGATTCTTTCTAATATTTCTGAAGATTTAGCTAAAGTTCAGGGGATAAATGTAAAAAAATACAATTTTATTTTTTTGGCTTTGATTGCTATTATCGTTGCTTTGGGAGTGAAAATAGTTGGTGGTCTTTTGACCGCAGCCTTAGTGGCAATACCTGCTTGTGCTGCTAGAAATGTCAGTCGAAATTTATTTCAATATTCTTATGGAGGAATGATAATTGGAGCAGCAAGCTGTGTTTCAGGGATTTTACTTTTTAAACTAACTGGCTTTCCAGCTGGCCCATTAGTTATTTTAGCTAGCACTTTCTTTTTCTTAATTTCTTTGATATTTAAGAAAAGTTAATACCTCTTGACGGCCAATAGTTATGAATGTATATTCATAATAAGAACCCGCAAAGCAGAACCTTGATTGCTTCGCAATTAAGAACCCGCAAAGCAGAACCTTGATTGCTTCGCAATTAAGAACCCGCAAAGCAGAACCTTGTTTCTCGCTTCGCTCGAAATAAGAAGAATTATGTCTCGTCCTCCAAAACCAAGAAAAGTTATTTTTGATCCGAATGTTACTTATTTTAAACCAAGAGCTGTTCCTCTTTCTGAATTAGCAGAAGTGGATTTGGGTGTGGATGAACTCGAAGCTTTTAAGTACTCTGACTTGGAGGATTTAGACCAAATTAAAGCAGCGAAGAAAATGAAAATTTCTCAAAGCACTTTTCAGAGGATTTTGAGTCAGGCTCGGAAAAAAGTAGCTGAAGCTTTGATTAAAGGAAAGGCAATAAAGATAATCAAAAAGCAACCTTGACAGTTAATATTATGGGTATATACTCATAATTAGAAAGGCCGATTTTTAAAAAAATTAATTTAAGAAAAAAATAACATGCCATTTGGAGATCAAACAGGGCCCAGAGGTTTAGGGCCAAGAACTGGAAGAGGATTGGGTTATTGTTCTGGCTATCCTTATTCTGGTTATCGAAATCCTTACGGATTTGGTTGGGGAAGAGGATTTGGTCGAGGTTTTGGTCGAGGCTGGGGAAGAGGTTGGGGATGGCCTGGTTGGGGGGATTACCCACCTTACGGACCAACTTATCCACCTTATTCTCCAGAACCTCCTACGCCAAAAGAGGAAAAAGAAATGTTGAATGAAGATTTGAAAGCCTTAAGAGAAGAAATGAAAGCAATTGAGGAAAGAATAAAAGAATTAGAAACTAAAAAAACCAAGAAATAATATGTCTAATGGACGCGGATCTGGTCAAAGGCCAGGAGGAGGCCAAGGTTTAGGTAGGGGTGGTAGAGGTCGCCAACCCGGTGGTTTCGGTTTGGGGCCTTCAGGAGAATGCACTTGCCCGAAATGCGGCACTAAAGTTCCTCATCAAACCGGAATTCCTTGTTATGAGTTAAAGTGTCCTCGTTGTGGTCAGCCTATGACCCGAGGTCGTTAAGTTTATATATGAAAGTTTGCATCTGTGCCACTGGCCCTAATTTAAATTCTCAAGTTTCACCGGTTTTTGGCCGTTGTCCTTATTTTTTAGTTGTAGATAGCAAAACCGAAGAATTTAAAGCCATTCCTAATCCAGCTCTTCAGGCTGGTCGAGGGGCAGGAGTTGGTGCAAGCCAGCTTGTAGCTTCAGAAGGAGCAACAGCCGTAATTTGTGGAAACTTTGGTCCTAATGCTTTTTCAGTTTTACAAATGTCCGGGATTAAGATTTATCCCGGAGTTTTTGGTTTAACTATTAAACAGGCTATAGATAAATATAATAAAGGCGAGTTAAAGGAAATGAAAGTTCCTTCTGTCCCTGGCCGTTTTGGTTTCGGCTCTCCGGGTGGGGGAGTAGGTCCTGGGCCAGGGAGAAGAAGAGGAAGGTAAAATATGCCAGATATTTTTAAAAAAGGTCAAAAGGCAGCATTGGTAGCGGGGACTGCTACTATCTTTTTTGCCATAGCTAAAGCTGTAGTAGGTTTTATTTCGGGCAGTATTGTTTTGATGGCAGACGCTATCCATAGCGCTGCCGATTCTTTTTCTACATTTTTTGCCTGGTTCGGTTTAAAAATTGCCCAAAAGTCACCAACGGAAAAATTTCCATACGGCTTTTACAAGGTAGAAAATATTACTGCCTTGGTTATTTCCGGTTTAATTTTGTTTGCCGGCTTTGAGATAATTAAGGAAAGCATCGGTAAAATTTTTACTTTGGGAGAATTAAATATTCCTTTAATAGCGGTTGGAGTAGCGGTGTTAGATGCGATAGTAATGTTTTTGATTGGAACTTATGAAATGAAAGTAGGGAAGCAAATTAATTCTCAAAGTTTAGCAGCAGATGGAAGAGAATCCAGGATGCATTTATTTTCTTCATCTCTGGTTTTGATAGGTTTGTTTGCTACTTTCTTTAAAATTATGTATTTGGAGGGAATAATGGGGATTTTAATTTCTCTTTTTATTTTCAAGATTGGGATTGAATCTGGAAAAGATTCTATTTTTGCCTTAATGGATGTTTCTCCCAGCAAAGAAATAGAAGAGAAGGTAAAAAAGGTTTTAGAAGCTATTTCCGGGGTGAGAGGTTTTGAGAATTTGAAATTGAGGAAAGCCGGCCCTTTTATCTTCGGAGAAGTGGAAGTAAAATTGGGAAGAAGCGTAAATATCAATCGGGCCAGGGAAATTTCAGATAATATTGAAAAGGAAATAAAGAGAAAAGTAAAGTCAGTGGATTCTTTTATGGTGGGGGTGGCTCCGGAAATGGTGGAGAGCCAGAAGTTATGTATTCCAGTGGAAAAAGAGGAAGGATTGGATTCTAAGATTTCAGCTTATTTTGGCCGGGCTAAAAAATTTATGTTTATTGAATTAGAAAAAGGGGAAGTTAAGAATTTTTATTTTAAAGATAATCCTTTTCTAGAAAAGAAAGTAAGAGCTGGTTTGGAAGCTTCCAGATTTGTATTGGAAGAAAAAATTGACTCAATTATTACCAAAGAAATGGGGCCGATTTCTCTTCATACCCTACGGGACAATGTAGTAGATGTTTATCAAGGTATAGATGGAAACGTAAAAGAGCTTTTAGAGAAATTTTCAAAAGAAAAACTTAAACTTCTAGGAGAACCAACCAGAGAAAAGTAAGAAAAATGGCTCAAAAAATTAAAACTATAGCGATTAGCGGTGGCAAAGGCGGGGTAGGGAAGAGTACAGTGGCCATTTTATTTGCTAATAAATTAGTCAGGGAAAATAAAAAAGTTATTCTTTGTGATTGTGACGTTGAGTGCCCTAATGATTATTTATTACTCGGGCAGAAATTAAGAAAACCTCAACAAAAAGTTTATGCTGAATTCCCAAAATTAATTAAGAAAAAATGTAAAAAATGCGGCTTATGTACCAAAACTTGTAGGAGTAATGCCATTTTCCAAGCCCCGGGAAAATATCCAGTTTTTGTCAAGGATTTATGTTCGGCTTGCGGAGCTTGTTGGATAGTTTGTCCCTATGGAGCGATTGAACCTCAAAAAGAAGAAACCGGGAAGATTTTTGCTGACAGAGCAAAAGATAATTTCTGGTTAGTTACTGGTTCAGCTAAACCAGGATTAGAAGAAACCGGACCAGTGGTGACTGAAGTTAAGAAATTTGCTCTAAAATTTGCTGAAAAAAAGAAAGTAGACTATATTTTATTTGATACTGCTCCTGGCACTCACTGTCCAGTAATTTCTGCTTTATTGGATTGCGATTTAGTCTACGCAGTTACCGAACCTACTCCGATGGGAGCTTATGATTTGAACTTAATTTTAGATTTGTCTCAAAAATTAAAAGTGCCAGCCAAAGTAATTTTAAATCAGGCAGATTTGGGTGATAAAAGAAAAATTGAAAAAATTGCTAAAAATTTTAAGATTAAAATTGAAAAAGAAATTCCTTATTCAAAAAAATTAGTTGAAGCTTATTCCAAAGGCCAACTTTTAAATTTTAAACTATGAATCAAGGTTGGATTAAAAAAATTCAAGACAGAGTAAAAAAAGTTCCCATTGCTAGCGGAAGATCTAATAAATGGGGAAAAATTAGTTGGGATGATTTAGTTTTTGTCCCCGCTCAGTTGAATAAAAGGCCGGTTGATTACTACCAGGAAGAAATTTCGGCAAAAACAATTATTGGAAAAAATAGTAAAAAGCCTATTGAGCTTGAAACTCCGATTATTATCGGAGCAATGAGTTTTGGAGCAATTTCAAAGGAAGCAAAAATTGTTTTAGCCAAAGCTTCGACTTTAGCTGGGACAATGGAAAATACTGGAGAAGGAGGAATGCTGCCAGGGGAAAGAGAATTTTCAAAAAAATTGATTATTCAATATTCGACCGGTAGATTCGGAATTACAGAAGAGATTTTAAAAAAAGCTGATGCTATTGAAATAAAAATTGGACAAGGAGCAAAGCCCGGCCAGGGAGGATTACTTCCAGCAGAAAAGGTTACTGATGAAATTGCTGAAGTGAGAAAAATTGAGAAAGGAAAAGATATTCATTCCCCAGCTTATCATTTGGATATTAAAAATATTGATGATTTGAGAAAAAAAGTAGAATGGTTAAGGGAAATTACTGAAGGCGTACCGATTATTATTAAATTAGCAGCCGGGGATATTGAGAATGATCTAAGACTGGCAGTAAAAGCTAATCTAGATATAATTGCCATCGATGGAATGGAAGGAGGTACTGGAGCTGCCCCAGAAGTGATGCTTAATGAAATTGGTATTCCTACTTTAGCTGCTTTAGCCAGGGCCAGAGAAGTTTTAGATAAAATAGGAGCTAAACAGGAATTATGGATTGGCGGTGGATTAAATCAAGGAGGAGATTTTGCCAAAGCCTTAGCTTTGGGAGCAGACGCAGTATTTTGCGTCACTCCTTTGCTAATTGCCATGGGTTGTATTCAATGTGGATTGTGTTATCAAGGAAAGTGTCCAAAAGGAATTGCGACCCAGGATCCAGAATTAAGGAAAAATTTAAATGTAGAGGAGGCTTCCAAAAATGTCGCTTCATATATTAAAAATTGTACTGAAGAAATGAAGATGATTACAGGTTCCTGTGGAGAAAATAATATTCACAAATTAAACAAAGGTCATTTAAGAGCTTTAAATTCGAATATAGCTGAAATAACTAAAATTAAATTAGTTTCTGAATAAATATGGCAAAATATAAAGTAAACAAAGAAAAATGTATTGGTTGTGGCGTTTGCCTGACAAATTGCCCAGGAGCAACCAAGATAGGCGAGGATGGTAAAGCCGAGGTAATAGACCAAGAGAAACTTGAAAAATGCGGAGGGGAAAGTGTTTGTCCATTGGAAGCAATTGAGAAAAAAGAATCTGAATAAAAAATGTCCAATGAATTTTCAATTCATTTCACCTCTCAATAAATAAATTTATCTCGATGCTTGATTTAACTGATGAAAATTTTGGGCAGGAAATTCAAAATGCTGATAAACCAGTGGTGGTTGATTTTTGGGCCCCTTGGTGTAGTCCCTGTTTTATTCTTGGTCCAATTTTAGAAAAAGTAGCCAATGAATTTGAAGGAAAGTTTATTTTGGCTAAGGTTAATCTGGCCGAAGCCAGAACTATTGCCCAGAAATATGGGATTGACAGAATACCAATGGTGATTCTTTTTAATGGAGGAAAACCAACCAGTGGATTTATTGGAGCAAGACCGGAGTCGGTAGTGAGGGAACTGTTAGATAAAATGTTAAAAGATGTTAAAAAAGGAGAAATCATAAAAGAACAAGTAAGAAAAAGAGAAGAGGAAATTGGAGAAAAAGAGGAAAGAGTAGAAACAGAAAAAGGAGGAGAAAATGAAAAAATTGAAGAGATAATTGAATGGTATGAAGATTACGCTAAAAAGAACGGTTTTAGATTAAATCCTGATAGAGCGACAGTCGAAAGATTAATTAAAGGAATGTTGGAAAATGAGAAAAAATATGGAGCTCGATATTGCCCTTGTAGAAGAGTAACTGGAAATATAGAAGAAGATAGGCCTAAAATCTGTCCCTGCCAGTGGAATAAAGAAGAAATTGAAAAAGATGGTCATTGCTTCTGTGGATTATTTGCAAAGTAATATTTTTTATGAAAATCACTATTGTTTACGACAATACCGCTTTCAGGGAAGACCTTCAGGCTGATTGGGGTTTTTCTGCATTAATTGAAGTAGAAAATACCCCCAAGGTTTTATTTGATACTGGTGGAAATGGTAGAATTTTACTCAGCAATATGGAAAAATTAAGAATTGATCCCTCCTCGATTGAGGAGGTCTTTATTTCCCATCCTCATTTGGATCATACTGGAGGGCTTTCTGAATTTTTAAAGGTAGCGAATATTATCAAGATTTATGTCCCTTCTTCATTGGGTCTGAAAGTCGCTGAACCTTCGGTTCATCTCCACCCTCGCTCCGCTCGGGTAAATGAAGTCAATTTGAAAAAAGCTCAAAAAACTGAAAGAGAAAGGGGACTAACTCAGATTGTTA
>CAZWEN010000021.1:0-9769 GCA_964632775.1 uncultured Candidatus Saccharibacteria bacterium
CAGGAAATTAAAGAAAAAGTAAGAAAAGAAGTTGAAGAAAAAGAATGGATTGATATTACCGCCCCGGGAAAGAAACCGGCTTTAGGACATTTGCATCCCTTAACCCAAGTTAAAAGAAAAACTGAAGAAATTTTCCAGGCCATGGGATTTTCCGTTGTCGAAGGTCCGGAAGTTGAAACTGAATGGTATAATTTTGATGCTTTAAATATTCCCAAAGACCATCCAGCCAGAGACCTTTGGGACACTTTCTATTTAAAAAATGGACTCCTTTTGCGAACTCATACTACGCCTGTTGATATAAGAAATATGGAAAAAAATCAACCGCCATTACGGATTATTATACCGGGAAGGATTTTTCGCCACGAAGCTACTGACGCATCTCATGAAACTAATTTTTATCAGGTAGACGGTTTAATGGTTGGAAAAGATATTTCGGTAGCTAATTTTAAAGCAACTATCCAGGAGTTTTTTCAAAGATTTTTTGAAAAACCAGTAGAAATTAGAATGAGACCAGGCTATTTTCCCTTTACTGAACCCTCTTTTGAAGTTGATATGACCTGCTTAAATTGTAATGGTAAAGGTTGCCCAGCTTGTTCTCAATCTGGCTGGATGGAGATAGTAGGAGCAGGAATGGTTCACCCAGCCGTTTTTAAAAATTCGGGATTAAACCCTAGAAACTGGCAGGGTTGGGCTTTTGGAATGGGACTGGATAGATTAGCCATGATGAAATATAAGATTAACGATATCAGATTGTTCTATTCTGGCGATTTAAGATTTTTAGAACAGTTTTAATTTATGGTGTTTTCATATAATTGGTTACAATCGTTTTTTCAAAAAAAATTACCACGACCAGAAAAATTGGCCGAGCTTTTGACAATGTATAGTTTCGAAGTTTCTGAAGTAAAAAAAACAAGCAACGATTTTGTTTTAGATATCGATGTTTTACCGAATAGAGCCAGCGATTGTTTTTCTCACTTAGGAATAGCCAGGGAGTGCGGGATACTCTTAAATTCCAAATTCCAAATTCCAAATTCAGAATTAGTAGAGGATAAAAACTTAAAAGTTAAAGACTTTGTTTCAGTAGAAGTGAAGAATAAAATGGCCTGTCCTCGTTATACAGCCAGAATAGTTACTGATGTTAAAATTGGTCCTTCGCCAAAATGGATTCGAGAAAGATTAAAAGTTTGTGGTCTAAGGCCAATTAACAATATAGTAGACATCGCCAACTATGTAATGTTAGAAACTGGCCAACCTCTTCATGCTTTTGACGGAGATAAAATTGAAGGGAAGAGAATTATTGTCAGATTTGCTAAAAATCGAGAAAAAATTATTACCCTAGATGAAGAAAAATATGATTTAAATGAAAATATCTTAGTCATCGCTGATGCCAAAAAACCAGTGGCCATTGCCGGAATTAAAGGAGGAAAAATTCCTGAAATTGATAAAAAAACAAAAGTTGTTATTCTGGAATCAGCTAATTTTAATCCCAGAATTATTCGCCGAGGTTCAAAAAAATTAGATTTAAAAACGGATGCTTCCTGGCGATTTGAGCATGGAATTTCGCCAAATTTAACTGAAATAGCAATTAATCGGGCAGCTTATTTAATTCAAAAAATTGCTAACGCTCGGGCAGCTAAAGGTATAATTGATTTTTACCCTAAAAAAGTTCTGCCAAAAAGAGTTAGATTAGACTTAGATTATGCTGAAAGATTATTAGGAGTAAAAATTCCTGCTGCCGAGATAAAAAATATACTGAAAGGGTTAAATTTTCAACTGATTGATTTCCGAAATCAATCAATGATGGTTAAAGTGCCGACTAGAAGGTTGGATATTTCTTTACCCGAAGACTTAATTGAAGAAATTGGTAGAATTTATGGTTATCAGAAAATCAAGGCTGCTTTTCCTACTGTCACCTTAATTCCTCCCAAAAGAAATATAAATCTGTTCTGGGAAGAGATGACCAAAAATATTTTAAAAGAAGCTGGATTTACTGAAGTTTATAATTATTCTTTTATTTCTGAAAACGATGCAAAAGTTTTTGGATGGCATTCGCAAGCGATTATTGAATTAGAGAATCCACTGAGTAAGGAACAAAAGTATCTGCGGCCGAGTTTAGTTCCAAATTTATTGAAAAATGTTCAAAAGAACCAAAATTATTATGATGAAATTAAAATTTTTGAATTAGGAAAAATTTTTGAAAAACCAAAAAAAGAAAAAAGAATACTTGCGGGGATTTTAACGGGAGATATGTTTTATCAAACAAAGGGTGTTATCGATTTATTATTAAACAAGTTGGGAATAAGTGATGTTTATTATAAAGAATTTAAACTCACAAATGAGGAAATAAAGAAAAATTGGTGGTATCCGAAAAAAAGTGCTGACATTATAATTAATGGAGAACGGATTGGATTTCTGGGCGAGGTTACTTCTAAAATTTTAGCTGAGTTTAAAATAAACTTAAAAGTAGTTTATTTTGCTGTTCGTTTCGATGAATTATCAAAATTTGTTTCTGAAGAAACAATCTATCAACCAATTTCCCGTTTCCCAGCTGCCGTAAGAGATTTGGCAGTTTTGGTTCCCCGGGGAACTAAAGTGGTAGAGGTTTTGAATAAAATTAATACTCTTGGCGGAAGTTTAATTCGAGATGTTGACCTTTTTGATATTTATGAGGGAGAGGAGTTGCCGCGCGGGAAAAAGAATTTGGCTTTTCACTTAATTTATCAAGCCGAAGGCCGAACTCTAAAATCAGAGGAAATTGATGAAATTCATCAAAAAATAATTAAAGCATTAGAGAAAAATCCTAATTGGCAGGTGAGAAAATAAGAACCTGCTTTCGGCAGAACCTTGAATGCTTCGTAATTAATATGCCTAAGAAAATTAAAACTAAAAAAATAAAAAAGGTGCCAAAACCAAGAAAAGTGGGCCCCTCAACTTACACTGCTAAGGATATTTATGTTTTACAGGGGCTTGAGCCGGTTCGAAGAAGGCCGGCAATGTACATTGGTTCAACTGGACTTGATGGCCTTCATCACTTAGTGTGGGAATGTTGTGATAATTGCCTGGACGAATTCATTATGGGATATGGAAATCAGATGGAAATTACTCTTTTACCAAATAATCAGGTAAAAGTAACCGATAATGGTCGAGGAATCCCAGTAGAAAAACATCCTCAAACTAAAAAATCAGCCTTAGAGACAGTAATGACTACTTTACATGCCGGAGCCAAGTTTGGGGGTAAAAGTTACCAAGTAGCCGGTGGTCTCCATGGAGTTGGGGTTTCCGTAGTTTGTGCCCTGTCTAATTATTTGAAAGCTGAAGTTTGTCGAAATGGCACTAAATACGCTCAAGAATATTCTAAAGGAAAGGCAAAAACCAAGGTAAAAAAAATCGGCAAATGTAAGCAAACCGGGACTGCGGTTATTTTTGAACCAGATTCAGAAATTTTCCCTGACCTTAAATTTGACTTAAAAAGAATTTTAAACCATCTCCGGCAGCAAGCCTATTTGACTAAAGGAGTAAGGATGATAATAAAAGACCAGAGGGCAAAACCAGACTACAACCCACCCGCCGCCCTCCCACAGAAGTGGGCCCCTAAATCTTATAGTTTTTATTTTGAAGGAGGTTTGGCAGCTTATCTCAAATATCTAACTCGAGGAATAACTCCTCGTCATCCGAATATTTTTTATGGCTCTGGAGAAAAAGATGGAATTTTAATTGAAGCCACCATCAGATATACTGAAGAATATGAATGCTACGAAGAGAGTTTTGCTAATAATATTTGGACTCAAGAAGGTGGTACCCACTTAACCGGTTTTAGAACGGCTTTAACTCGGACTTTTAATGACTATGCCAGAAAAAACGGATTTTTGAAAGAAGCAGATGAAAATTTAACTGGAGAAGATATTAGAGAAGGGTTAACTGGAGTAGTGGCAGTGAAAATAAAAGAACCTCAATTTGAGGGTCAGACCAAGGCCAAGTTAGGGAACCCTGAAGCCAAGGCGGCGGTAGAGACAGTGGTTTCCGAAACCCTGACTGATTTTTTGGAGAGGAACCCTCAAGATAGCAAAGCCATTATTGAAAATTGTCTTTTAGCTCAGAAAGCCAGAAGGGCAGCTAAAGCGGCTAAAGAGACAGTTTTAAGAAAGGGCGTTTTGGATGGCTTAGCGCTGCCAGGGAAATTAGCTGATTGCTCCTCTCGAAAACCCGAAGAATCAGAACTTTATATAGTGGAAGGCGAGTCAGCTGGCGGAAGCTCGAGGCAAGCCCGCGACCGTCATTTTCAAGCCATTTTGCCTTTACGGGGAAAAATCTTAAATGTCGAAAGAGCTCGCTTAGATAAAATTCTGAGTTCAAAAGAAATTAGATCTTTGATTATTGCTTTAGGAACAGCCATTGCCGAAGACTTTAATCTGGATAAATTGAGATATCATCGGATTATTATTATGGCTGATGCCGATTCTGATGGAAATCATATCCGAACCTTGCTCTTAACTCTTTTTTTCCGCTATTTTAGACCAATAATTGAAAGAGGCTATCTTTATATTGCTCAACCCCCTCTTTACCGAATCCAAACTGGGAAACAGGTTGAATATGCTTATACTGAAAGTGACAAGGCTGAGATTTTGAGTTCGGAGAAAAAAGCTCCGGGGATTACTATGCAGCGCTATAAGGGTTTGGGAGAAATGAACTCTGATCAGCTTTGGGAAACAACCATGAATCCAGAGAATAGAATTTTGCTTCAGGTCAATATCGAAAATGCCAAAGAGGCAGATAGAATTTTTGACACCTTAATGGGTTCAGAAGTTTTGCCGAGGAAAAAATTTATCCAAACATACGCTAAAAAGGTAAAAAACCTAGACATATAATCCTTACCTCAATATTATGAATTTTAAAAATATTCCCAACAAAATAATTACTTTTTTAAAAGAGGTTCGTTTGGAAATGAAAAAGGTTAATTGGCCCACCAGACAGGAGACCATCAGAAAGACCCTGGTTGTTATTGGAATTTCGGTGGCGGTTGCTGCTTTTTTAGGGACCTTAGATTTCATTTTCACTACCTTATTAAATAAATTTGTATTATAAGCTATGCCGAAACAACAAATTCCTCAGCAAAAAAATTGGTATGTTATTCACACTTATTCTGGTTACGAAGACGCCGTAGCTAAAAATCTAAAACAAAGGATTGAATCTCTTGGTATGGAAGATAAAATTTTTAATGTTATTGTCCCAAAAGAAAAAAAGATTAAAATAAAAGATGGTAAAAGAAAAGTAGTGGAAGAAAAAATTTATCCTGGTTATGTTTTAGTAGAGATGATTGTTACTGATGACTCCTGGTATATAGTTAGGAATACCCCCAATGTTACTGGTTTTGTAGGGGCAGGTACTACTCCGGTCCCTGTTTCGCTTGGCGAAATTGAAAATTTGAAAAAAAGGATGGGAGTAGAAACTCCTCAATATAAAATTGAAGTTAAGATTGGGGACCAAGTAAAAATTATTGACGGTCCTTTCAAAGATTTTGATGGAAAAGTTTCCGAAATCGATGAAGAACGAGGAAAAATAAAAGTCCTGGTTAATATGTTCGGTCGAGATACTCCAGTCGAGCTGGATTCTCTCCAAATTAAAAAGTTATGAAAAAGATTAAAGCAATTGTTAAATTACAAATTCCGGCTGCAAAAGCCACTCCAGCTCCGCCAGTTGGCCCGGCTTTAGCTCAGCATGGTTTAAATATTGCTGAATTTTGCCAGAAATTTAATGAGGATACAAAAAATCAAGAAGGTTTTACTATTCCAGTTGAAATTACAGTTTATGAAGATAGAACTTACGATTTTAAATTAAAACAACCTCCAGCTTCGGAATTATTGAAAAAGGCGGCCGGAATTGAAAAGGGATCTGGGGAGCCAAATCGAACTAAAGTTGCTAAAATTAGCAAAAGTCAACTCAAAGAAATTGCTGAGAAAAAAATGGCTGATTTGAATGCCAATGACATTGAACAGGCAATGAAAATAATTGAGGGCACAGCCAAAAATATGGGTATTGAAATTACTCAATGAAACTAAAGTTTCATTTCGACCTGCGTTTTTATAAATAAAAACTTGGTATATGATACTTTCTGATAAAGATATAAAAAAATACCTAAAAGAAGGAAAGATTAAAATTATTCCTAAACCAAATTTCAAAGAGCAATTAGGTCCTTGCTCTTTGGACTTACATTTAGGAAATGTTTTCAAGATTTTCAAACCTTCCGAGTACCCCTACTTAGACCTTAAAAGAAAAATTGACTTTGAAGAATTTATGGAAGAAATAAAAATCGAAGATGGCGCGCCCTTTATTTTGCAGCCAAAAAGTTTTGTTTTAACTACAACCAAAGAAGAATTCTCCCTGAGTAATGATTTAATGGCCAGACTTGATGGCAGAAGCTCTTTAGCCAGACTGGGGGTGGTAGTTCAATTAACAGCAGCTAGATTTGATCCGGGTTGGCAGGGAAAAGCAGTGATGGAGTTGGGCAACATGGGATCGATGCCGGTTGTCTTATATGCTGGAGTAACCCGAATTTGCGCCTTG
This sequence comes from uncultured Candidatus Saccharibacteria bacterium, assembly GCA_964632775.1. Taxonomy (GTDB): domain Bacteria; phylum Patescibacteriota; class Minisyncoccia; order Minisyncoccales; family CAZWEN01; genus CAZWEN01. The sequence continues at coordinate 6,562 of CAZWEN010000021.1, forward strand.
ACTTTTGAAACTCTTTCTAGCCCATCTGAAGTTCCTTATTTAAAACAAAGAGACCATAAATATGCCAGACAAAAATCTCCCCGGGCTAGTAAAATAAATCAAGAACCTAAAAGTCGATGAAGCCGCTTTTAACTCGCAATTTAAGAGTAAAATTTTTAGGTATAACTCCTGTCTTAAGAGATAAAACAGGAGTTTTAAATCCTCAAGAAATCGTGGCCTTGTCCAGTTTGGCAACATTTCGGGGGAGGTCAATTAAGAAACTTTTAAAAGAAATTAAGAAAAAAGGCCAGAATCTAGATGAAAGAGTAAAAAGAATTTTACAAGGATCTTCTCTGAGAGGTCATGCTTCCTTATCTACTACTCCTACCCTTTGTTTAGCTTACGAAGGGAGTAAGTTTTTAGATTCAGCTTTAACCGGGATTATCTTTTCTTCTTCTTTAATGTCTTCAGGCCGCCGAACAGTTACGACTGAAAAAGATATTGTCTATCCAGATGGAATTTTTAAACAAAAAAGAGCAAAAAACATTTATACCAAAATTTCGAAAAATATTATCCAAACCTACAATTATTTTTTATCAAAAGGAATTCAAAAAGATGAAGCCAGTAAAATTTTGGATTATGGAATTTATGGTACTGGCATCATTCAGTTGCCAGTAGAATCTATTATTGGCTTAAAAAGAGAATACGAGGCAGAAAAAGATTGGATGCCAGCAGAAATTGAAATTTTATTAAAAGAAATAGAAAAAAAATTAAAAAATTTTGGAATAGATTGGCTTTATACTACCAGAGAAGCTGCTCCCAGAAATGTTTATCCTTATCCTAATATTTTTAAAAATCCAGCTAAATTGAATATGGTTCGAGAACTCCGAAAAAAAGTAAAACTACCTCAGGGAACAAAATTAATCTCAATGGATATTTCAATTACCCTAGGCTTAAAGAAAGAATTGACAGCTTTAGAAAAGAAAACAAAAGAAACTTTCTCCTTTCTAAAAAAGATTAAAAGAGATTGGCCAAAACTTCTTGTTTTACGCCAGGAGATTTTACGCGATTACAACGAGAGCCTAAGATTCAAGGTTTTATCTACCATCCCTTGGCGAGTCTGGGGAGAAAAAAAGAGACACCGAACAGTCCCTCAGATTATAGAATCAATCTATTATTGTATTGAAAGAGCAGCTGAAAAATTTAGTCAATTTAAAAAGCAAATTGAGGCAAAAAAAATTAATAAAAAATTAATTGAAGAAATTGAAGAAATTTTTTCTATTCCACCTTCAATTAAAAATAATCCCGAATTTTTATCAAGATATCTTTTGACTGCTCTAAAATCTTTCCAGGGTTATCAAGATTTAATTAAATTAAAAATTAAACCCAAAGAAGCAATTTTTTTAATTCCCAGAGCAGTCAAAATTGACATTCTGCAAGAGTACGACTTATATAATCTTTTGACCGGCTATTATCCTTTGCGGCTTTGCCCAACTGCTGAAGAAGAAATGAGAAGAAATACCTTAAAAGAAGTTGCTCAAATTAAAAAAGTTTTGAGTAAAAAGGGATACGGCTGGTTGAATAAATTTATCGGCTCTAAATGTCAAATTATGGGTTTTTGTCCAGAAGGAAATTACTGCCCGATGATTTTAACCTCGGTTAAAAAATATAATGAAAAATTTCATCAAGAGATGAAAACTGAGCTAAAAAAGAGATTTCAAGAAAATTTAAAAAATTTAGGAAGGCGATGAGAACGAAGTTCTCATCTTCACCTTCGCTTCCTTCGGAAGCTCGGTAAATGATTTTAGGAATCAAAAAACTTTTAAAATTAGTTAAGGAAAGGAAATTGGTAGAGAATCTTTCAGAAAGAGAATTAAAAAATCCGGAAGGAGCTGGTTTTGATTTAAGGATAGGGGAGTTATATCAATTAAAGGGTCAAGGATTTTTAGGAATAGAAGAGAGAGAAACGCCGAGAATTAAATTGGTGGCTAAATACCACAAAAAAGGGAAAAAGAAAGTTTTTCTTCAGCCAAGAGTTTATTATTTAATGAAAACTATTGAGAAATTAAATCTCCCAGAAAATCTTTTAGCTTTATTTACCCCTCGTTCTACTCTTTATCGCTCTGGAATATATATTTTTGGTGGCCAAACTGCTCCTGGCTATAAAGGCGAACTGACTACTGGAATTTATAATTTTCGAGATGAAAAATTCGAATTGGAAATGGGAGCCAGAGTTTTACATCTTATGTTTTTTGAAGTCAAAGGAAAATCAAATTTATATCATGGTCAGTGGCAAGGCGGTCGAATTACCACCAAGAAAAAAGAAAAGCAAATATGAATATTGCAAAAATCATTGATCATACCAATATAAGGGAAAATGCCACCAAAGAAAGTATTAAAAAAACTTGTCAGGAAGCAAAAAAATATAGCTTTCGAGGGGTTTGCGTTAATCCAGAATGGGTGAAATTAGTAAAGAAAGAATTAAAAGGAACTAGGATTGAGGTGGTAGTTCTGATTGATCCGCCAGTTGGCGATAGCTCTCATCAAAAAAGAATTCAACTTTGCCAAAAAGCAAAAAGAGATGGCGCAAATGAGCTAGATGTGGTTATCAATATCCGAGCAGTAAAACATGGAAAATGGAATGAAGTTTTAAAAGATTTAAAAGAGATTTCTAAAATTTTACCAACTAAAGTAATCATTGGCTCAGGTTATTTAACTGATGAGGAAATAAAAAAAGCTTCAAAAATTGTTAAAAGGGCCAGAGCTGTTTGTGTTAAAACCTCAACTGAAAAAGGCCCTTTAGAGCACCGAGAATTAAAAGAAAAAGCTAAACATTTAAAAATTATGAGAAAAGCTGCTCCCGGGCTTTTAATTAAAGCTGCTGGCAAAATCAGAACTCTAAAAGACCTAAAAATGATGGTTAAAGCCGGAGCTGATATTATTGGAACAAGCTCGTCGGTTAAAATAATTAAGGAATTATGTCCCATCAACCAATCATCGGCCTAGAAGTCCATGTAGAATTGAAGACGAAATCAAAAATGTTTTGCGATTGTGCCAATGATTCAAACGAAAAACACCCTAATATAAATATTTGTCCTATATGTATGGGACATCCGGGAACTCTTCCTGTAATAAACAAAGAAGCAGTAAGAAAAACAATAAAAACTGGTCTCGCTTTAAATTGCCAAATTCCTGAATATTCAAAATTTGACAGGAAAAATTATTTTTA
>CAZWEN010000022.1:0-9090 GCA_964632775.1 uncultured Candidatus Saccharibacteria bacterium
AGTACCACTGGTGGTTCAGTAACCACGCCTGGCGAAGAAACTTTTACCTACGACGAGGGGATGGTGGTTAACCTGGTGGCTACCCCATCTAGCGGCTACCGGTTTGTCAACTGGACTGGCGATGTGGGCACCATTGCTAATGTTAATGCTGCCTCCACCACTATCACCATGAACGGTGACTACACTATCACCGCTAACTTTGCCCTAGAAATATGGGATTGGTATGATTTGGATGCCGTCAGGAACAACTTAGGCGACAGTTGCCTTTTAATGAACGACCTTGATTCCACCACTGCCGGCTATATTGGGCTGGCGGACCCGGGGGCCAACGGGGGAAAGGGCTGGCAGCCAATCGGAACTTCAGGTTGGATTTATTGTTTTACCGGGACCTTCGACGGTCAGGGATACGAGATAAGCAACCTGTTTATCAACCGTCCTGACGAAAATTATATAGGGCTTTTCGGTGTTGTTGATTATGGAGGAACCGTCGAAAATATCGGCGTGGTAGACATCAATGTGATTGGCTATAGGAATGTTGGCGGTCTGGTGGGATATAATGCTGATGACGCTGTGAGCAACTCCTATTCCACCGGCAGCGTGAGTGGCTATACGAATATTGGCGGTCTGGTGGGATTTAATGGTGCTTATGGTAGCATTGTGACTAACTCCCATTTCACAGGTAGCGTGACTGGCGACTACGATGTTGGCGGTCTGGTGGGACGGAATTCGGGCACTGTGAGCAACTCCTATTCCACCGGCAGCGTGAGTGGCTATAAGTATGTTGGCGGTCTGGTGGGAGATAATCTTGACACTGTGAGCAATTCCTATTCCACCTGCAGCGTGATTGACGTTCCAGGGTCTGAGGATGTTGGCGGTTTGGTGGGAGATAATGATGGCACTGTGAGTAATTCCCATTCCACCGGCAGCGTGGGTGGTTATAAGGATGTTGGCGGTCTGGTGGGAAATAATGAATTTGGTACTGTGAGCAATTCATATTCCACCGGCAGCGTGATTGGCGACTACTATGTTGGCGGTCTGGTGGGATGGAATGATCCTTCTGCCACTGTGAGTAATTCCTATGCTACTGGTAGCGTGATTGGATATATAGATTATGCCGGTGGTCTGGCGGGAGTTAATTCGGGCACTGTGAACAAATCCTATGCTACTGGTAGCGTGAGTGGATATAAAAATGTCGGCGGTCTGGTAGGATTTAATTATGATGGCACTGTGAGCAATTCATACTGGGACATCCAAACCAGTGGACAAACTACTTCGGATGGCGGGATAGGCAGGACCACGGCGGATATGAAGAACATCATCAACTTCTTACCGGGCGACTGGGACATAATCGCGGTCGCCAATCCTGGCGAGCGCAATCCCGCATATATCTGGAATATCGTTAATGGATTGACCTATCCCTTCCTAAGCTGGCAATAGCAATCTGGCAAAGTGTTTTAACCCAAAAGAGGGCCACTCCGCGTGGCCCTCCTTTTATTTCCGCCGCACTACGCATCACTGAGGACCTAAGGCCCTATTTATGTCAGTCAACTTACCTTTGAGGACCTTTGACGGACTTCGCATCTACGAGGAGATAAGATTTTTTGTAACACAAAGAGCTAAGGCTTCTAAATTAATAAGAAAATGTTATAATTAAAGAAGATTTTAATTAGTCATATTACACCTCTTGACAAGTATATCATATATGATATATAATGGAACCACAAAGGAATATAAAGTAAAGTTTTATAAAGATATTAGAACGGGTCGAAGTCCAGTCTTGGATTATATTAAAAAATTAAAAGAAAAAGAAGAAGCAAAAGTATCGAAATATATAGAATTTTTACGGGTTAATAAAGGATATTTAGATGAACCTTATTCTCGGCATATAAAAGGAAAGATCAGGGAATTAAGGGTTGATTTCAGCCGTAACAAACATAGAATTTTCTACTTTGTATTTATAAAAAAGACAATAATTCTACTTCACGCGTTTTTAAAAAGAACGCCTAAAACGCCAAATTCTGAAATTAAAAAAGCCGAAGAAAATTATAAAAATATCTTAAAGAATCCAAAAATATATGAATAAAAGAAAAAAAACCAAAAAAGCAATAGATTTTCAGGCATATCTTGCCAAAAGATTAAAAAATTCAGAATTCAAGAAACATTATAACGAATACGGTAAGCAGCTAGAAATTGCTTACCAGATTTTACAGTTACGCAAACAGAAAAAAATATCTCAAGCAGAATTGGCTAGAAAACTGGGAACTACTCAAGGCAACGTGGCTAGAATGGAGGCAGGCCAACAGAACTTCACCACAGATACACTTCAAAAAATTGCTTCAGCCTTTAAGCGGGGACTTAAAATTGAGTTCGTTAAATAGGTTTTAATATTATTCAATCAGGGGATTCGACTTCCGCCGCTTTTTCAAGAAGGCGATTTTTTGGTAGAATGAGGAAAAGGTAAAAACCTACAATAAGATATTGAAATTACTAAAAAATTAAACTAAAATACAATAATAAATAATAATTAATGAAGTTCAATGTTTACCAAAAGACAAGAAGCAGAAATAATTACAGCTATAAAGGGAAGAGGGGAAGTTCCTCTTAAATATAATTATATTACTAAAACTGGGACCAGGGCTTGGGATAAGATAGCTAAAGCAAGACAAGACTCCAAAGTAAGGGGTATAAATAGTATCGAAGGAGCCCTCCTTTCCAACAAAGCCGAAGTTTTTTTAGCTCCCTATAAGGACTTCAAAAAAATTAATATTATTGATATTGGTTGCGGAAACGCCTATCCCGTTTTCCCTTTAATGGATAGGTTAATTAAAAATAAAGTAACCGTAAGATATGCCCCCGTGGATATTAGTAAAGAGATGCTAGAAATAGCTACTAAAAATATTAAGAAATGGTTTCCCAAAACCGAGATAATCCCAAATATTGTAGATTTCGAACTCGGGCATTTCTCAGAAATAGTCTACGGTTTAAGAAAAGGGGGATACGTCAATTTTTTACTTTTTCTTGGAAGTACCATAGGAAATGCTTCAAATATTCCTCGAGTATTAACAAATTTTAGAGACTCAATGACTTCGGAGGATTATCTTGTTGTAGGTGCCGAGCTTGTAAATTTAGCCAAAATAAATAAACTTCTCACCCATTATGTTTGGAAAGAAGTATCGAATCTTGTATTTAGCGTGTTAGAGTATTATGGAGTAAAAAAAACGAGTGGAAGATATGAAGCGAAATTTAATTATGATTTAAATCAAGTGGGAATGACATTTAAATTTAATAAAGATACGAGATTTGAGATAGGCGAAGAGAAGATATTTTTAGAAAAAGATGATGAATTACTTTTGGCAATTTCAGTAAAATTCACTGATTGGAGTTTTGCAAAACTTTTTTCGGATATGGGATTTAGAATCGAAATTCTTACCTCCTCTGCCGAGAAAGGATATGCTTTAGCGATGTGTCAACCCTGCCGATTTAGATACTAATAATTTCTTCATTTGCCCTCAGCACCACCTCAGGATATTTAAACGCCTCTTCCCATCTCAAGGTTTTAACATAGTCCCGCTAGGGGAACTAACAAATCCGCCTATTTATTTTGGTGGTTTTTTTACGTCGCACTACGCATTACTGAGGACCTAAGGCCCTATTTATGTCAGCCAATCTGCCCTTGAGGACCTTTGACGAACTTCGCATCATTGTGGAGGTAAATATAATACAAGATGAGTATCCCTTCAAGGAAAATATTTAGCTAATTTTTATACTTATTACTTGTTATGATGGTATACTTACGAAACAATTTTAATTGACAATATATAGAATATGTTCTATATTGTGTTTTAGAGAAAGGCTAAGTAAATAATTTTGTAATGCCTAGCCACCAGAAAAAAGCACAGATAAAGGAGGGTACAGAATGGCAACCGAGACAAAGATAAGACCGGAAGCGAAGGAGTATACCTCGCTATCAAACAAAGATGAGTTCGGGACCATTGTGGCGGTAAGCCCTGAAGAAGCCTGGCATAAATCTCCTGCTTATCTAAGCTTGCTCATTGAAGGCGCTACCGCCAAAGCCATCGGCGTGAGACGCGTTGATAACGTGCCAGAAGGATTACTTGGGGGAGACTTAGTCGTCGGAGAAGATATAAAAAAAGGCGACGAATGTACTATTGTTCTCGACGATCCTTATTACATCGCAGGAGCCAGATTCCGGGGGAAAAAAAAGGTATCCACTTATAAATGGCTCGCTTTTGAAAAGGGAGGCATACCATTCTACGTCAACCCATGGGACATGGTAATCACCTACATCAATGGTAAGAGGGTCGGCCTGGAGGAAGGCTAACAAGGGCCTTCACCGCGTCTTAAACCACGTGCTTACTCTGGAGAAATAGGGCGTTCTTGATTAAGGGCGCCCCTCATTTTATTTTATATTCAAAACTCAGGTTTTAATATCGTTCAGTCAGGGGAGTCGCCAAAATCACCAAGAAGGCCGTTTTTATGTTAAAATAAAACATATGACAGATGTTGAAATAGAAATCCAAGTTAGTGTTGAAGACAGCGAACCATTATTAGCATTTTTAGAGAAGAATGCTGATTTCAAATCGGAGAAACATCAGATAGATGAGTATTTTTCTCCAGCTCATCGTAATTTTACTGAAGTTCGTCCTGTTAAAGAATGGTTGAGATTGAGGGATTCTGGCGGGAAATACTCCATAAATTACAAGAACTGGCACTATGACGAAAGTGGCAAAAGTCAGTATTGCGATGAATACGAAACCAAAATAGAAGATTTAAGCCATTTAAAAAAGATATTAGATGTTCTTAATTTCAAATCTCTTGTTAAAGTTGATAAGTTAAGGAAAATTTGGATATATAAAAATTATGAAGTTGCTATGGATTCAGTAAAAGGATTAGGAGATTTTATAGAAATTGAATATATTGGTAAGGATGAGAAAGTAGACCCCAAAAAGATTACAGAAGAAATGATAGATTTTCTTAAAGATATTGGTTGCGGACAAATTAAAAGAAATTATGTCGGCTATCCATTCCAGTTATTATTTCCAGAAGAAGTAAAATTTGAAGAACAATAATTAGTTAAAATTTATGGCAAAAGTTTTAATTTTTGGAGATAGTATAGCGTGGGGTGCTTTTGATTCGGAAGGCGGTGGTTGGGTTGAGCACTTGAAGCTTTATATGTGGAGTAAGGGTGATATTGATGTCTATAATCTTGGGGTTTCCGGCAATAAGACGTCGAATCTACTAGAAAGATTTGAATCTGAGACAAAAGCGAGAATAGAAGAAAACGAAGAAACAATTATCATTTTTGCCATTGGCATTAACGACTCCTATTTTTTACACAGTAAAAATGATTTTATGACACCGATAGAACAATTTAAGGAAAATATTCAAAAGTTAATAGACCTCGCCCAGAAATTTTCTTCAAAGATTATTTTCATCGGTTTAACTCCAGTTGATGAATCTAAAACTACGCCAATTCCTTGGGATACGGATAAATCTTACAAAAATGAAAATATCAAAAAATATAACGAAATTATAAAATCTGCCTGTGAAGATAAAAATATCTATTTTGTTGAAATCTTAGACAAGTGGCTACAATCTGATTATCAAGATTTATTAGAAGACGGCCTTCATCCAAATTCAAAAGGTCATAAAAAGATATTCGAGACTGTTAAAGATTTTTTAGCTCAGAATGAAATAATCAAAATTTAGGTCGAAACTGAAGAAAATGTTCTAAATATAAAAACCGACCCATATTAGGGTCGGTTTTCGCATCACTGAGGAACTAACATTGACAAATTTATATTTTGTGTGATATAATATGGATAAGGAGGTGACCATAATGTTGGTTATCAGGTCTGAACAAAAAGAGAGTATTAATGTTTGGAAAGGAGAGAGGGTCTGGTTTTCTCCAAATCTCTTGGTCCAGAGGCTTAGTATCGAAGACGGAGACCTTATAGTGCAGGTAGACTCCGCTTTCAAGGTAGAGCATAACGAGGAAGAAGGAAAAATCGCCGTCATCGCTTACGGCGAAGACCTATCCCAGGTTCAAGAACCACCTTTTCTCGTAAAGCTTTCATCACGTATTATTTCACGTCTTAAAAAATAAGAGCCAGGACCAGAGACGCAAGGTGAGGGAAAGTCCATAATGGATAATTTCCCTCACCGATATCCTAAATAAGTGTTCAAAAGAAGATTTATTTAGGACAAGAAATCAGCGAATTCGCTGGTTTTTTGTTTTTTTATGTCGCACTACGCATCACTGAGGACCTAAGGCCCCAAAATTGTCTAGGCTAGCGACAAACGACGACCTAAATAAAGTAAGACGATTTACGCATCAATGAGGAGTGTCGTCTTATCTAGATGTGGCAACATTAACCTATGAGGACTTATGTCGTCCTTTGTGTTTACAACACCGACGTATGATGTCCTTCGCATCTTGTAGGACGAAGTAAAAAATGAGTTAACTTGACATATTTTAATTTTAATGTAAAACAAGGTTAGCACATTCTTTGGGTAGAAAGAATCTGTGACTAATTTCATAGCCGACGGTATAACCTAGGCGACTGGAGGGAAAAATGAAATCAAAGAGCTTTCTTACGGTTGAGCAGTTCGAAGCAATCCCCTGGAAAAGGCTCCTTATCCGATGTCTAATTGAAGACCTACCAGAAAGGGTAAAAACGACCATAATAATTTTCACCGCAGAAAAAGAAAAAGTCTTCCAGAAAGAACACTTCACAATGGTTTCCTTTGTTGATACTCTCTGGCCAGGTATTTTTAGACCTTGCTTACCGCTTCAGGTTTGTAGCCTCCGTCCTTGCTCTGTTCTAAGGCAAAAAGAACTGCAAGGAATCTTGGACAGCTGGCAAAGAGAAATTTTCCATTGGACGCTTGCGAAACAAATCGTAACCTGTAGGAAAAAAGGTCGGAGTACAGTGTGCCTGACGCCAGCGGTAAATCTACGCATTTTAGAATCGCTTGCCCGTTTTGAAAATAAACTTGCTGATAAGATGCCATTAGACCAATGGAGGCTCTCTACAGCTCAGCGTCGCCTCACAGCATTCATCGAAGAGCAAAATAGGAAATGGGAGCGGGTATTAAGCATATAAACCTGACTCTCATTGATGCAATCCTCGTTGCTACTCCAGCGAGGATTTTTAGATTCTTTTTACTTCGTCCTACAAGATGCGTTAAGAGACTAATGTCAGACAAGGTATATTAATCGCCAAAAAGGCGGTTTTTTGGTAGGATAAATATATGATAAAAGAAGAAATAGACAGGCATAAAATAGCAGCTAAGAGTCTGTGTTTAATTGTAGATAAGGCGTTTAAATTTATCAGAAAGAATATTGGTAAAGTTTCTGAATATGATGTGCATAAGTTTATTTTATCTGAATTTAAAAAGCAGAATTGTACAAAAGATAGAAAGGACCCTATTCAGATTATCGCTGTAAATAAAAACACTGCCAACAAGCACTATTTTCCACCAGAAAGGAAGTCAAAAATTATAAGAAAGAATAATTTAGTAATGGTAGACATCTGGGCAAGATTAAAAAATAAAAATTCTCCCTTTGCCGACATTACTTGGATGGGTTACTCCGGTAAAAATATACCAAGAAATATAAAAGAAATTTTTAAAATTGTAATCGGAGCGAGAAATGCGGCATTAAAGTTTATTAGAAAAGAATTAAAGAAAAAGAGGTTTCCCAAGACAAAAGAGATAGATAAAACAGCAAGAGATTATTTTAAGAAATTTAACCTAGAAAGATTTTTTATTCATAATACAGGACATAGTTTAGGTGTTGTTAATTGTCACGGGAAAAGTTTTAATTTATCTAAAACAAGCAGGAAGAAGTTGAAACCAAATATACCATTTACAATAGAGCCCGGGCTTTACTTTAAAAATAAGTTCGGAATAAGAAGTGAAATAGACTGCTATGTGACCAGGGATTATAAATTAATTATTACTACCAAAGTTCAAAAAGAAATAATTAAAATTTAGCCCGAAGTTGAGAGAAATTTATGGCAATTATTCGTTCAAAAAGATTTATATTAAGGCCCTTCAAAAAAGGGGACGAGACTTCATTAATGGAGAATATTAATAATAAGACAATAGCTAGAAATACTTTAAGAATTCCTTATCCGTATAAGTTAAATGATGCACGTTGGTGGGTTAATCATAATTTAAAATTAAACAGAAAAAAGAAGAAAGTTGAAATTAATTTTGCCATTGAAATAAATAAAGAAGTTGTTGGAGGTATTGGATTAGATAAAATGTTTTATGGTCATTCTGCGGAAATAGGATATTGGTTAGGAAAAAAATACTGGGGGCAGGGGATTATGACCGAAGCCGTAAAATTGGTAACAAAATATGGCTTTGAAAAATTGGGCTTAACGAGAATATATGCTTTTGTTTTTCTATTTAATAAAGCCTCGGCAGCTGTTTTAAAAAATACTGGCTTTAAATATGAAGGAAAACTAAAAAAACACGTAAAGAAAGACAATAAGTTCTTAGACGATTTAATTTTTGCAAAAGTGAAATAATTAAAATTTAGCCCGAAATTATGAGAAACAGAAAAGGTTTATTGAAAATTCTCCTGGGGCTTTTAGCCATTTTGCTTTCTCTGTTGGGGTTTAATCTTTACCAAAACCAGCCCTATTCTTCAGAAGCCCAAGAGGTTGAAGTAGAAGAGGTAATTGATGGAGATACCATTCGAGTAAGAGATCTTCAAACCGATGAAATAATCAGAGTTCGCTATTTGGGAATTGATACCCCTGAACTTGAAGGTCCAGATTACGAATCCTGCTTTAGCTCTCAAGCTAAGGAGAAAAACGAGGAACTGGTTTTAGATCAAAAACTGATTTTGGAATTTGACATAGATAGGTATGACCAATTTGGCAGAACCCTGGCTTATGTTTATACTTTAGATGAACTGGGAGAAAAGGAAACATTCGTTAACCTCGAGCTTTTAGAAGAAGGCTACGCCCGATTTTACCTTGATAAACAAAATACTCTCTGGCAGGCTGAATTGGTTCAGGCCGCTCTCTCTGCCCGGGAAGGTTTTTCCGGGCT
>CAZWEN010000023.1:0-8909 GCA_964632775.1 uncultured Candidatus Saccharibacteria bacterium
AGCAAGGCAGGTTTCGTCAAAATCTTTTAGGGAAAAGAGTGGATTATTCTGGGAGAAGTGTGATTGTGATTGGGTCCGAGTTAAAACTGAGCCAATGCGGGCTGCCAAAAAAAATGGCTCTGGAATTATTTAAACCATTCGTCATTAAAAAAATTTTGGATAAGGAATTAGCTTACAATGTTAGAGGAGCTGCCAGGTTAATTGATGAAGAAACTGATGAGGTTTGGGAAAACTTAGAAGAAGTAGTTAAAGATAAATTGGTTTTATTGAACCGGGCTCCGACCTTACACCGACTTGGTATTCAGGCCTTCCAGCCAGTTTTAGTTGAAGGAGAATCAATTCAAATTCATCCTTTAGTCTGCAGGGCCTTTAATGCTGATTTTGATGGGGACCAAATGGCAGTTCATTTACCCCTAGCAGCGGACGCTCAAAAAGAAGCCAGAGAGGTGATGCTAGCTAGTTTAAATCTTTTGAAACCAGCCACAGGGCTGCCAATTTGCAGCCCGACCCAAGACATTGTTTTGGGTTGCTATTGGATGACAGAAATTACCGAAGGTGGCAAAGGCGAAGGCAAAGTATTCGGAAGCCCAGAGGAAGCAATCATGGTTTACGAATTAGGAGGGGTTGATTTGAGAGCTAAAATCAAAGTCCGCCTTCCGGTTGAGGTTAAACCTCAACAAAATCAAGAGTTGGCGGAGACTAGTGTAGGGAGGATTCTTTTTAATGAAGCCTTACCAGAAAATTTTCCTTTCCAGAATGAATGGATGAATTCTAAAAAACTGGAAAAATTAATCTCTCTAATCATTAGCAGATATAAAGCTGAGGAAGCCCAGGAAACTTCAGACAAAATTAAAGATTTAGGATTTGAGTATTCCACCCAATCTGGTATTACCTGGGGGATGGATGATTTAATTGTTCCTCCAGAGAAACCAAAAATTATGGAAGAGGCCGAAAGAGAGGTGGAGCAGATTAAGGGGCATTTTAAAAAAGGCTTACTTTCTAAAACTGAGGAGACAGCTAAAATAATTGAGGTTTGGACCAGGGCAAAATCAGAAATTGAGAAATTAATACCTAAAACCTTAAAGGGAAGTCCGGTCTATTCTATTATGGAAGCCGGAGCCAGAGGTTCTTGGTCTCAACCAGTTCAAATGACCGGAATGAAGGGCTTAGTTATTAATCCTATGGGTCAAATCATTGAGTTACCAGTAAAAAGTTCTTACAAAGAAGGATTTGATGTTCTGGAATATTTCATTGCTACTCACGGGGCAAGAAAGGGGACAGCCGATACTGCTCTAAGGACGGCGGCGGCCGGTTACTTAACTCGACGTTTAGTTGACGTTGCCCATGAGGTGGTGATAACTGAAGAAGACTGTAGAGACCAAGAAGGAATTGAAATGTACCTGAGAGATGCTGAGGAAATCGGCCAGAACTTTCTTTTTAAAATCGTGGGCAAAATCAATTTAGAAAATATCAGGGGCGTTTGTAAAAAAGGAGAGATTATCGATTGGGAAAAAGCAGAGAAAATAATTGAAAAAGGAATTGACAGGGTTAGGGCTCGCTCGCCTTTAAGTTGTAAATCAGCTCGAGGAATTTGTCAAAAATGCTATGGTTGGGATTTAGGTCAAAATCGCTTAGTTAAACTCGGGGAGGCAGTAGGAATTGTGGCTGCTCAGGCCATTGGTGAACCAGGGACTCAATTAACATTGAAAACTTTTCATACCGGAGGGGTGGCTGGCGGTAGTGACATCACTTTCGGTCTGCCCAGGGTCCAGGAAATTTTTGAAGTTCGTCTCCCCGGAGGAAAAGCGGAAATGGCTCTGGCTGAAGGAAAAGTTTTAGAAGTAACTCCAGAAAGAATAATTAGAATAAAATCGAAAATCGAAACAAAAAAATCTGAAAAGGCGAAGAGGAGTGTGTCCTCTTCTTCACCTTCACTTCCGCAAGCGGAAGCGAAGGTTATTGAGTATAAAATTCCGGAAAGGGCAGCAATTTGGGTAAAACCAGCCGATACCATTAAGAGGGGTCAACCTCTTTGTGAGGGAAGTTTAGACTTAAAAGAGCTGCTTCAATTAACTGACGAGGCCCTCACCCAACGTTATATTGTTAAAGAAATTCAAAAAATTTATGTTTCTCAAGGAGTAGCTATTCATGACAAGCATGTTGAGGTAATCTGTCGCCAGATGTTTTCTCGCTTCCGGATTAAAGATCCTGGGGATTCTCTATTTTCTACCGGAGAGATTATTGAACGAGCAAAATTTCTTGAAGAAAATACCCGACTTAAAAAGGAAAAAAAGAAACTTTCAAAAGGGGTCCCGATTTTGCTAGGAGTCTCGAGGGTGGCCTTGACCACTGATTCCTTTTTGTCAGCCGCTTCTTTTCAGGAAACTTCTCGAGTTTTAATTAGAGCAGCAATTGCCGGGAAAGAAGATAAATTGAGAGGACTTAAAGAAAACGTGATTATTGGGAAACTTATACCCGCCGGAACGGGCTTCAAAAAATAAAAAAGGGATGCTACAATAAAGTTGTGGCTAAAAACAAAAAACCTAAAAAAAATAAAAAAACCATTGAGAAACGGGTAAAAAAACCTATTAGGCTGACTTTGCCTAAAGAAAGCAAACGAAAGATTTGGGGGATTTTAATATTTATCTTGGCCGCAATTGTGGCCTTGGGATTTTTTGATTTGGCTGGAGCAGCGGGAAAAGCAATCCTCTCTGGACTTACTTTTTTAATTGGAAATACAGCTTTTCTTTTACCTCTAATTCTGGTTTTGGGAGGATTAGTTTTTTTAATTACTCCTTACCAGAAATTTTCAGGAGGGGTAATTTTGGCAATTTCTCTTTTAGTTTTAGGAACCTCGGGCATTCTGGAAAGTGTAGCTCCCGGTTCAAAACTAGGTGGGTATTTGGGGTATACTGCTGGACCCCTATTAGAATTTTTTGGATTTTGGGTAAGTCTACTTATCTTTGGAGGAGTAGTAGTGATTGGCGGGCTGATTTTCTGGTATCTATTAAAACAACCGGTACTAAAGGAATTTAAAAAAGAAAAACCTTCCTTACCCGCCGAAGCGAAAGCGAAGGAGAGCTTAATTAGAAAAATTTTTGCCCCTAAATTCAAAGTTAAAGAAGTTGAACCTGCTCCGCGAATAGAATTTCCGCCTCCGGCGGGTCCGCTGAGGGCGGAAAAACCCAAGCCATTTACTCAACTTCCTAGCCGGGAGGTGGTGGGGGGTGAGTATCAACCTCTACCTTTAGATTTATTGGAAGCCGAGAAAGGGATACCTTCGGCCGGTGATACCAGAATAAACTCAGCAATCATTAAAAAAACTTTGGAAAATTTTGATATTCCGGTGGAGATGTCAGAAATAAGTATTGGTCCGACCGTTACTCAGTATACTCTGAAACCAGCTGAAGGAATAAAATTATCAAAAATTACTACTCTCTCCAACGACCTATCTTTAGCCTTGGCTGCTCATCCAATTAGAATCGAAGCTCCCATTCCCGGAAAATCTTTAGTCGGAATTGAAATCCCCAATAAGGTTAGAGCCCAGGTTAGATTAAGAGATTTAATTTCTAATCCTGATTTTCAAAACTCAATTTCAAATTTAACTTTTGCTTTAGGAAAGGATGTTTCTGGCAAGCCTCTTTATACCGATTTAGCTAAAATGCCCCATCTCTTGGTGGCCGGCAGTACCGGAACGGGAAAAACAATATTCTTGAATAGCCTAATTTTAAGTTTGCTTTATCAAAATGGACCGGGAATCTTAAGATTTATTTTTATTGACCCAAAGAGAGTTGAATTTCCAGTTTACAATGGCTTACCTCATCTTTTAACTCCAGTAATTTTTGATGCTCAAAAAACGGTTAATGCTTTAAAGTGGTTAACTTCGGAAATGGAAAGGAGATTTGATGTTTTATCGGCAGAAAAAGCCAGAGATATTGCCAGTTACAACGAAATAGTATTGGGAAATGAAGGGGAACCGATGCCTTATATTATTTTAATTATTGATGAATTAGCCGATTTAATGTTGACCCGAGGTCGGGAAGTGGAGGCGGGAATTGTCAGATTAGCCCAAATGTCCAGAGCGGTGGGTATTCATTTGGTGGTAGCTACCCAAAGACCATCAGTAGAAGTAATTACTGGCTTAATCAAAGCCAACATTACTTCTCGAGTTACTTTTCAAGTGGCTTCCCAGGTTGATTCCAGAACCGTGCTTGACATGGCCGGAGCAGAAAAACTTTTGGGTTCAGGAGATATGCTTTTTGTTTCAGCGGAGATTGCCAAACCCAGGAGAATCCAGGGGGCCTATGTTTCAGAAAAGGAAGTAAAAAAAGTTGTCAATTATATTAAAGCTCAATCCGCCAGTTGGCGGATCAAAACCGAAAAATTTGAAGAAGAAATTTTCGAAAATGAGTTAGCCCAAGATTTAGAAAAAACCTTAGAAGAACCGGGAGCTGAGATTGAACGGGGTTTTTACGGCGAGGAAGATCCTTTATATGAAGAAGCTAAAAGAGTAGTAATTGAAGCCAGAAAAGCCTCGGCCTCTCTTTTGCAAAGAAGGTTAAGAATTGGTTATGCTAGAGCAGCCAGATTGATTGACACGCTAGAAGAAAAAGGAGTAGTAGGGCCGGGGGAGGGAGCTAAACCAAGAGAAGTCTACATGGGAATTGACGAAGAGAATCCGCCAGCTGACGGACCGCCAGCTGACGGAGAAGGCTGGCAGAAAATGTAAAAAATAGTTATGATTAAAAGGCGATGAGATAAATCTCATCTTAACTTTCGCCCCTGCGGGGGCTCGGTGTATGGCAAAACAAAAAAAACCACAAACTGAAAAAAAGGATTTAGACGAAGCAGTGGAGGAGATTAAACAGCGGTTTGGTGAAGGGGCGATTATGAAATTAAAAGAGGTGAGAGCGGTTGATGTTGATGTAATTCCCACTGGTGCCCTTTCTTTGGATTTAGTCCTGGGAGTGGGCGGAATTCCTCGGGGAAGAGTAATTGAAATTTTTGGTCCAGAGATGTCTGGAAAAACTACCCTCTCTCTCCATATTTTAGCTGAAGCTCAAAAAAGAGGGGGGGTAGGAGCTTTTGTTGATGCTGAGCATGCCTTGGACCCTGACTATGCTAAAAGAATTGGAGTAAATATTGATGATCTATTAATTTCTCAGCCAGATTCTGGAGAACAGGCTTTGCAAATTGTTGAAACTTTAGTCAAGTCGGGCCAAGTTGATGTAATTGTTATTGATTCAGTGGCAGCATTAGTTCCTAAAGCCGAGATTGCCGGTGAAATGGGAGAGTTTCAAATTGGCCTTCAAGCCAGGCTCATGTCGCAATGTTTGAGAAAACTTTCGGGAATTGTGGCTAAAACTAAAACAGCTGTTATTTTTCTCAACCAAACCAGAATGAAAATCGGGATAAGGTTCGGCAATCCAGAAACCACTCCCGGGGGCTTAGCTCTAAAATTTTATTCTTCAGTCAGAGTTGATTTAAGAAGAATTGCCCAGATTAAGAAAGGAGATGAAATTATTGGCAACCGAATCAAAGCCAAAATTGTTAAAAATAAAGTAGCCGCTCCTTTTAAGACCACTGAATTTGATATTTATTATAATGAAGGGATTTCTAAATGGGCTGATGTGATTAATACTGGATTGAGATACGGAGTGATTAAAAAATCTGGCTCCTGGCTTCAA
Source organism: uncultured Candidatus Saccharibacteria bacterium (assembly GCA_964632775.1). Lineage (GTDB taxonomy): Bacteria > Patescibacteriota > Minisyncoccia > Minisyncoccales > CAZWEN01 > CAZWEN01. The sequence goes on from CAZWEN010000023.1 coordinate 5,688, forward strand.
TATGAAAATAAAAAACTTGGCCAGGGATTAGACGCCAGCAAAACTTTTTTAAGAGAGAATCCCCAAATAGCCAAGAAAATCAAAGAAGAAATTTTAAAGCAATCCTAAATGCCTTGCTCTTTTGACAGCTTTAGCTAACTGTCTTTGATGTTTTGAACAGACGCCGGTTCTTTTTCTGCCTCTAATTTTCCCTAGGCCAGATACAAATTTCCGAAGAAGTTCTGTATCTTTAAAATCAATTTCTTTAATATTTTTCGTGCAAAAGTAGCAAGACATTTCTAAAAAGGCAAATCCTTTACGTTAATTTCTTGGTCCCCTTCTTCAATGATGGGGATTTCTTCTGGGGTTTCTTTTGCCTTTTCTTCCTGAGCTTCGGGAGTAATTTGACCTGCTCTAGGTCCTAATTGTAATCTCTCAGTAATAATTTCTGTTCGAGAACGATTATTTCCGGATGAATCTTGCCAGCTTCTAGTTTGAAGCCTTCCTTCAATTAGAATCATCGAACCTTTTTTTAGATATTGTTGGGCGATTTCGGCATTTCTTCCGAAGGCAACAATATTGTGAAACTCGGTTTGTTTTTGTTTCTCCCTATTTTTGTTATAGAAAAATCTATTAGTAGCAACACCAAAATTAGCTACCGATTGACCCGATGGTAAAGTTCTAATATCTGGGTCGCGGGTAAGATTTCCTAAAATAATAGCTTTATTAAAATTCATTGTTCACCCAGTATTTCTTCTAATTTTTTCTCAATTTCTTTTAATTCGACCTTTGCTTCGGGTTTTACTATTTTTTTAGGTAATTTTGAGGGAGGTACTTTTTCACCGAGCACATAACGAGTTATGTGCTTCGGTTTAGTTAAAATGATATAACGAAGGACTTGATTTTCTGACTTCAGCCCTTTTTCAAGACCTCCCAATTTTTCCGGGTCAAGATGAAAATTTAAAGTGGCCAAGTAAGCCATTTTTTTTCGCACAGGTGTCTTTACTTCGCCCAAAAGCTCGCCTCCCAACCCTTGAATTAAGGAAATTATTTTTTCTGAAAATACTTTTGCCTCTTTTTCAGATAAATCTGGTGAGATTAGATAAGTTAGTTCGTAGTGTCTCATAATTATATTCTAAATTCAATTACATCTCCATCTTGGACCACATAATCTCTCCCCACTGTCTTTATCCACCCTTTTTCTCTTGCTTTTGTCCAACTTCCAGCTTCAACTAATTTCTGCCAGTTGATTACTTCCGCTCTAATAAATTTTTCTTCAAAGTCAGAATGAACCCGACCTCCGGCTTGAGGAGCAGCCGCTCCTCGCCTGATAGTCCAGGCCCTGGTTTCTTTCCCTCCAGTCACAGTATAAAAAGTAATTAAATCAAGAATATCGTAACAACTTAAAATTAATTGGTCAAGCTGGGATTCTAACCCTAGTTCTTTGATTTCTTTTTCTGACAGTTCAGTCATTCCTCCTTCATCTTTTAAATTCATTACTAAATACTCCACCTTGGGAGGCTGATATTGAGTTTTCCCATTAGTATTGAGAATATAGACAATGGGCTTTTTACTCAAAAGGTCTTCTTTTTCTTTAACCTCCCGAGCTTTAGCGAAGGGGGAAGAAGAAGAAAGCTTCCTTTCTTCGACCTCCAAATCTTTCAACTCTAATTCAATTCTAACTATTTCAATATCGTTTTCAGGGTCAATTCTGCCAGTAACATTTTCAACATTGGCAGCTTCAAAAGCCCTCACTACTTCTAAAATAGCATCGCAATTTCTAATCTGAGCCAAAAATTGATTTCCCAACCCTTCACCTTTGGCAGCTCCTTTAACTAAACCAGCGATATCAACAAATTCAATAACCGTAGGAGTAACTTTTTCTGGTTTAATAATTTCAGCAATTTTTTTTAACCTCTCGTCAGGAACAGTAACCACTCCATAATTGGGATGGATAGTGGTGAAAGGGTAGGCGGCGATGTCAACTTTCTTTTTAGTTAGGGCTTTAAATAAAGTTGATTTTCCAACGTTGGGAAGACCGACAATCCCCACTGAAAAACTCATAGATTTATGGTATAATAAAATATTATGAAAATCAATCCTTTTATATTCCGTGCCTATGATATTCGGGGGGTAGTTGATAAAGATTTAAATCCTGAAATTGTTGAACACATTGGCCGGGCCTACGGTACTTTTTTATTGAGGCGAGGGATTAAAAAAACAGTTGTTGGTTATGACTGTCGCTTGAGTAGTAAATCTTACAGCAAAGCGATAATTAAAGGTATTCTTAGTACTGGCGTTGACGTTGTGGATATTGGTCTGGCGTTAGTTGGCACTATTTATTGGGCGCAGTATTACTTTGATGCTTTAGGTTGTGTTTCGGTTTCTGGTTCACATAATCCAGCTAAGTACAACGGTTTTAAGCTTGGTACTGGTCTTTCTCAAACTATGGTTGCTGAAGAAATTCGGGAATTGTGGCAAATTGTCGAAAAAGGCGAATCTGAAAGGGGACAGGGAAAGTTAGAAAGAATAGATGTTAAGGAAGCATATTTTGAAGATTTACTCAGAAGGCTTCCCGTTCCTTTAAAATTCAAAGTGGTGGTTGATCCCAGTCATTCAACGGCCGGTGCTTTTGTACCGGAGCTTTTAGAAAAAGCTGGCTGTCAAGTTGTTGCCAACCATTGCGAGCTTGATGGAACTTTTCCTCTCGGTACTCCCGACCCGACAGAGAAAAAAGTGGCCGAAAGATTGTCTAAAAGAATATTAGAAACAAAGGCTGACTTAGGCCTTTCCTATGATTCCGATGGTGATAGAATCGGTGTGGTTGACAATAACGGCAATATTCTATGGAATGATGTTTTGGTAGCTTTATTCGCTGTGGCCGCCTTAGAAAGAAAACCAAGAGGAAAAATCGTTTTTAATGCTCTTTGCTCTAAAATAGTTGAAGACGTTATTAAAGAGAAAAATAACCGGCCTATTATGTGGCGAACCGGTCATTCGTTTATTAAAGCTAAAGCTCAAAAAGAAAAAGCTTCATTCGCCGGAGAATTATCAGGCCACTTTTATTTTTTAGACAAATTCTATCCTCACGATGATGGCTGTTATTCTAGTTTAGAGCTCCTTAATTATCTGTCGCAAACTAAAAAAAGCTTATCTCAACTTGTAGAGAGTTTTCCTCAATACATTTCTAGCCCAGAGATTAAAATTGGCTGCCCCGATGATGTAAAAGTCGGCTTAATGACA
>CAZWEN010000024.1:0-8407 GCA_964632775.1 uncultured Candidatus Saccharibacteria bacterium
TTTTACATCTTTTAATTCAGCTTCCGATTTTAATTAAGGTTGGATTTAAACCTAAAAAGATTTTAAATTTTTCCGAACCTGGTTTTCTAAAGACTCTAAAACTAACTATTCCCAGATCAATTGGATTAGCTGCTACTCAAATTAATTTAATCGTGGTTATTGCCATTGCTTCCACTTTAGCTACGGGAAGTATAGGTGCTTTCAATCTGGCCGAAAGTCTCAGTCGGCCCCTTTTAACTTTGGTCGGCATTTCCTTCTCGACCGCTGCCTTTCCAGCTCTAAGTTTAGCTTTTTCTAAAAAAAATAAAGAAAAATTTATTAAAATATTTTTTTCTACTTTTTATAAAATTCTTTTTTTTATTTTGCCCCTGAGCCTTATCTTATTTCTTTTTAGAAATTTATTGGTTAAAGTTATTCTCCGGGTAGGAAAATTTGGTTTAGCTGACGCTCAGCTAACTGCCGCTTGTTTAGGGATGTTTTGTTTAGGAATTTTTGCCCAAGGATTAATTCTTTTGGTCGCCAAAGCCTTTTATGCTCTTCAAGACACTAAAACTCCGGCGGTAGTTAGCGTAATCGGAATGATAATCAATATTATTCTTTGTTTCTCTTTTATTATGCTTTTGTCCTTTCCCAGTTCCTTCCAGCAATTTTTAGTAAATCTTTTAAATCTGTCGGCTTTAAAAAATATTGAAATAATTGGTTTACCCTTAGCCCTCTCGCTTTCTGCCATCTTCCAATTTTTTGTTTTATTCCTCCTATTTTGGCGAAAGATATATGGTCGCCATTAATATAAGAAATTTTTGTATAATTAGTCACATTGACCATGGGAAATCTACTTTGGCTGATAGATTTTTAGAATTGACAGACACCATACCCAAAGAAAAAATGAGACCCCAATTTTTAGATTCGATGGATTTAGAAAGGGAAAGGGGGATAACCATCAAGATGCAACCGGTTAGAATGAAATTTGGGAAATATATTCTAAATCTAATTGATACACCGGGCCATGTAGATTTTTCTTACGAAGTTTCTCGTTCTCTGGCAGCGGTAGAAGGTGCAATTTTATTAGTTGATGGAGCCAAAGGAATCCAAGCTCAAACTATATCCAATTTAGAATTAGCCAGAAAACAAAACTTAGTAATTATCCCGGCGGTGAATAAAATTGATTTAGCTAATGCTAAAGTTGAAGAGGTAACTTTAGAATTGGCTAATCTTTTGGGAATAGATAAAAATGAAATAATCCAAATTTCAGCTAAATATGGCATAAATGTAGAGCAGCTTTTAAAATCTATAATTGAAAAAATCCCTTCCCCAAAAGGCGATCCCCAAAATTCCTTAAGGGCTTTAATTTTTGACTCTAAATATGACCCTTATCTGGGAGTAATAGCTTACTTGAGAATAATTGATGGCGAGCTTCAGACTGGCGAGAAAATTCATTTAATGGCTACTAAAACCGAAGCTGAAGCAAAAGAAATAGGCTATTTTACTCCAGAATTTTCCGCTCAAAAAGTATTAAAAACTGGAGAAATTGGTTACCTCGCCACTGGAATTAAGGAACCAGGGAGAGTAAGGGTAGGGGACACTATTGCAAAAATTCCAAATGTGAAGCCATTGCCGGGTTACCAGGAGCCAAAACCAATGGTTTTTGCCAATATCTATCCTGAGAACCCTGATGATTATGAATTATTAAAAGAGGCTTTAGCTAAATTAAAATTAAATGATGCTTCTTTAACTTTTGAGCCACAGGCAAAAACCGGATTGGGTCGGGGATATCAGTGCGGATTTTTGGGCTCTTTGCATGCGGAGATTGTTTCGGAAAGACTTCGTCGAGAATTTGGTTTAAATTTAGTAGTTTCTATCCCCTCAGTAGTTTTTAAAATTATTAATCAAAAAAACCAGGAGATTTTTATTTATTCTCCCTCAGATTGGCTGCCAACTTCAGAAATTAAAGAAATTTTAGAACCTTGGGTGAAATTAGAAATAATAACTCCTACAGCTTTTCTTGGTTCGGTCTTTGAAATTTTAAAAAATAAAGGAGGAAAACACATTGAAAATAAGTCTATTTCTCAAGATAGAATTTTATTAATTGAGGAAGTTCCTTTAAGAGAAATTATTATTGGATTTTATGATAAACTTAAAGGTCAAAGCCAGGGCTTTGCGTCAATGAATTATGAAACTTTGGGATATCGCCCCGGGGATTTGGTTAAACTGGAAATTCTAATTGCTGGGGAGAAAGAAGAAGCTTTTTCAAAAATTGTTCCCAGAGCCAGAGTTTTCAAAGAAGGGAAAAAGATAATTTCAAAATTAAAAGAAATTTTACCCCATCAGCTTTTCTCAGTTCCCCTCCAAGCAGCTTTAGAGGGGAAAATCATTGCCAGGGAAACAATTAAAGCCAAAAAAAAGGATGTTCTTCAATCCCTCTATGGCGGTGATTACACTAGAAAAAGAAAATTATTGGAAAAACAAAAAAGAGGCAAGAAAAAATTAAAAGAAAAAGGAAGAATCCGTCTTTCTCCCAAGGTATTTTTAGAAATGTTTAAAAGTTGAAATTAGGTAAAAAATCTGCTACTATTTGGCTAAAGGAGCTAATAAAAAGGCAAACATACCTAGAATTACCATAGAGATTAAAATAATCCAGATTATTCTAAAGATAGTTTTCGGTTTCAACTTTGGCATTAATATATGATATCAAAATCTAGGCGATTTAAAAAGAGCTCTCACCAGACTATATTTTTTTCAATCTTAATTGGTTCCTTACTGGTATTGGTAATTGGTTTCCTAACCTTTTCTAATTTAAAAATAAGCCAACGAAGAACCGACCTGACCGCTAAAATTGGGGATTTGAAAAAAGAAATTCAAATTTTGGAGAAAAAAAATCAGGAATTGCGAGCGGGAATTACCCAAACCGAAAGCGAAAGCTATTGGGAAGAAAGAATTAGAGAGCAGGGGTATAAAAAACCAGGCGAAGAACAAATTGTCGTTTTGCCACCAGAAGGAGGTGAGGAAGGGGAGACTGGAGGACAAAAAAGTCTTTGGCAGAGAATTTTAGAAAAAATTGGATTTTAATAGGCGGCAGTAGTTCAGTGGTAGAATGTCTCCTTCCCAAGGAGAAGGTCGTGGGTTCAAATCCCATCTGCCGCTTCAAGTAGCAACCATATATAGACCTTGTAACTGGTTGATGGATTGGGTATAATATAATTATGCCAATGCCTAAAAAGCCCAGAAAAAAGTGTCCGGTTTGTGGTAAAGAGACGCCACGGCCAGGTTATAAGTATTGCAGTAATAAATGTCAGCAGGAATTTCAGTACCAATCTTATATTAAAAAATGGAAGAACGGTAAAATTAAAGGATTGAATAGTTTAGGTTTAGTCTCGTCATACATTAAAAAATATTTGCGCAGGAAATTTGAAAATAAGTGCTGTTTGTGTGGTTGGTCAGAAATTAATCAAAAAACAGGAATGGTTCCGCTAGTAGCAGACCACATTGACGGTAATTGGCAGAATAATACTGAAGAAAACCTACGTTTGATTTGCCCAAACTGTGATTCATTAACTTTTACTTTCGCCGCCCTTAATAAGGGAAATGGGCGGGAAAACCGAGTCCCAAGTAAAAGAGCTCAAAAAGGACGTTTGTTGACTATGAATACGCCGATGTAGCTTAGTGGCAAAGCAGTGGTTTCGTAAACCACCGACGGCAGTTCAATTCTGCCCATCGGCTTACTTAAAGGACGGGGCAAGTCGTGAGTTCGAATCTCGCCTCCGGCTCTTTTCTCCCCGCACCAAATTTTGGGGTGGGGTTTTATTTTGAGGAATTCTATGCTATGCTCAAAAAAGTATGAAAGATACTTCTGAAAAAATCGAAGGTTTAGAAAAAAGACTCCTTAAGCTCGAGGACTGTCTTTGACTTAGCAAAGAAAAAAGAAAAAATTAAAGAGTTAGAAAAAGAGACTCAAAAATCTGATTTTTGGCAAAACAAAGAAAGGGCAATAAAAATTACTCAGGAATTAGGTGAATTGCGAGAAAAAATAGGCGAATTCGAGAAATTAAAAGCCCAATTACCTGGATTAAGCACTGAAAAGGAGATTGAAGTATTTGAAAAAGAACTGAGAGGTGAGGAATTGCGGGTCTTTCTTTCAGGAAAATACGACAAAAATAATGCCATTTTATCAATATCGGCCGGAGCTGGTGGCCAGGATGCTCAGGATTGGGCAACAATGTTGCTCAGGATGCATGAAAGATATTGTCAAAGAAAAGGATATCAGACGGTTGTATTGCATCAATCTTTTGGTGAAGGAGGTGGGCCGGAAGGAAGGATTGGAACCAAGCAAGTCTCCTTAGAAATTAAGGGAAATTATGCTTACGGTTTTTTAAAAAAAGAAACTGGAGTTCATCGATTAGTCAGAATTTCTCCTTTTTCATCCAAGGCTCTTAGACATACTTCTTTTGCCTTGGTGGAAGTAATGCCGGTAATTTCAAAGGAGGAGGAAGCTGAAATTAAAATTAAACCAGAGGATTTAAAATTGGAGACCTTTCGGGCCTCAGGGCCTGGCGGTCAGTATGTTAATCGAAGGGAAACTGCGGTCAGAATTACCCATCTGCCCACCGGAATAAAAGTTGCCTGTCAATCAGAAAGATTGCAGGGATTAAACAGAGAAAAGGCAATGAAGGTTTTGCTGGCTAAGATTTATCAATTGAAGAGCCAAGAAACTAAGAAAGAGTTTAAAAAAATTAAAGGGGAACAAATTTCGGCCAGCTGGGGAAATCAGATTAGGTCTTATGTTTTACATCCTTATTGTTTAGTAAAGGATTTGAGAACCGGAGTTGAAACCTCCAATGTCGAAGCTGTTTTAGATGGAGATTTAGATAAATTTATTGAAGCCGAAATTAATCCTTTGACTTAGCTCAGGATTAATGGTGAGCATAGCCGAACCATTAAAATTCATGATATCTTTTCAGGCAGTTACTAAAATTTTTCGTCCAAATATTCTTGCCTTAGAAAATGTTTCTTTTGAGATTAAACCAAAAGAGTTTGTTTCAATTGCGGGAAAATCAGGGGCTGGCAAAACTACCTTGCTTAGGCTCCTTTTGGCTGAAGAGAAACCAACTAAGGGTCAAATTTTTTTTGACGACCAAGGTCTTTCTAAAATAGAGCCAGAAAAACTGCCCCAACTTAGACGAAAAATTGGCGCTGTTTTTCAAGACTATAAATTACTTCCTTCAAAAACTACTTATGAGAATATTGCCTATGTAATGGAGGTGATTGGAGCAACCGAGGAAGAAATTGCCAGAGATGTCACCCAGGTTTTAGAAATTGTTGGATTGGAAGGAAGGGCCCAAAATTTCCCGGCCGAGCTTTCGGCTGGTGAACGCCAAAGAGCAGCAATTGCTAGGGCCTTAATTCACCGACCTGATATTATTTTAGCCGATGAGCCAACCGGTAATCTCGACCCTTACAATGCCTTAGATATTATTCGTCTTTTGTTAAAAATTCATGAATTAGGCACCACGGTTATTTTAGCCACTCATAACAAAGAAATAATCAATTCCTTAGGGAAAAGAGTAATCACTTTGGAGGAGGGTAGAGTAATTAGAGACGAAGAAAAAGGCCGCTTCGTATTTTAAATATGCTTACTTTAATTAAAAGAATATTTAAATCGGGTTGGTTAAGTTTCTCTCGAGACGGTGGCCTGGCAGTAGCCACCTGCTTTATTATGGTAATGACTATTTCTTTGGCAACCTCCCTTTTTCTTTTGAAAGACGTTAGTCAATTTTTAATTTCAACTGTTCAAGAAAAAGCTGATATTTCAGTTTATTTTAAAGAAAGTGCTTCAGAAGAAGATGTTTTAAAGGTTGAAGAAGAGATTTCTAAAATTCCGGAAGTAAAAAACGTTAAGTATGTTTCAAGAGAAGAAGCCCTGGAGAGTTTTGTCCAGAGGCACAAAGATGACCCAGTTTTAATGGAATCCCTGGAGGAAGTCGGAGGAAACCCTTTTTTAGCTGCTTTAAATATTAAAGCTTTCCAGGTCAGTCAATATCAGGCCGTGGCAAATTTTTTTGAAGCCGGAACTTTTGAAAATTTAATTGAAAAGGTTGATTATTATCAAAGGAAACCAGTGATTGAGAAAATTTTTGCCTTAACTTCAGGAATGGAAAAAGCCGGATGGATAATCGCAATAGTTTTAGCCATCGTAGCCATTTTAGTTGCTTTCAATACCATTAGGTTAGCAATTTTGAACCAAAGAGAAGAAATTAAAGTCCAGAGATTGGTGGGAGCCAGCAATTGGTTTATCCGGGGACCATTTTTGGTCCAGGGAGCAATTTCGGGAATTTTTGCTACCATAATTTGCCTTTTAATTTTTACTTTAATTTGCTGGTTTTTGAGTCCCAAAATTGAAATTTTATTTTTTGGTCTTAATATTTGGAGATACTTTACTGGCAATTTCTTTATTATTATTTTAATTCAGTTAGCCGCTGGAATTGGCTTAGGAATAATTTCCAGCACCATCGCCATCAGAAAGTATTTAAAAGTTTAATTTTTTGCGGGGTCGGCTAATGGTAGGCCACGACGCCCTGGACGTCGGTATCTTGGTTCGAATCCAAGCCCCGCAGCACCAGTCAGCGCAGTATCGAGGCCGACCGAGATGCCTATTTTGAAGCTATTTTACGACGGGTCTAGGACGTCCTAAACCCGTACCCGTCCAGGACACCGAACTTTGTTCGGGGACGAATCTCCGCAATTAATCGCCAAAAAGCGATTTTTTTGATAGTATTAAGAAATGGAAATAGTAAAAACGAAAATACCATCTTCTAAAGGCAATCTCGCAGCGACAATCCATTATTCCAAAGAAAAAACGGAACAGCTCGCTATTCTTTGCCCTGGCTATCTTGACTCTAAAGATTACAAGCATTTAGTTCGCTTAGCAGAAGCGTTAAGCGAACAGGGATATGCCGTAGTTAGATTTGATCCGACAGGAACATGGGAAAGTGAAGGCAATATTTTCGACTACACAACAACGCAATACCTTGAAGATATAAAAAATATTCTTGGGTACATGTTTCAACAGGCGGAATATAAACAAATTCTGATTGGAGGACATAGTCGAGGCGGACAACTTTCAATTCTGTACGCCGCACGAGATCCGAGAATCTCTCTTGTTTTGGGAATCATGCCGTCGTCTGATCGTACAATGGCAGGACAACGCTACGAAGAATGGAAAGAAAATGGCGTTAGTATTTCTTATAGAGAATTACCTGATAATGTAGAGCAAAAAAAAGAGTTCCGCGTTCCCTTTTCTCATGCAAAAGACAGGGATCAATATAACGTTGTAGAAGACGTAAAAAGAATCAAGGTTCCAATAATTCTCATTGCTGGAGAATTAGACGATACAGTCCTTCCGGAATATGTAAAGGAAATTTTTGATAGTGCAAATGAACCAAAGAAATTTCTCGTCATTCCAGGTATTGGACACGACTACCGGCATAACGATGACGAAATTACAACAGTAAATGGGGAAGTAGTAAAACAATTAAATTCCGTGAAATATGAAAATTGATATTAGGCCAGACCAATCACTACTTTATAATTTAAACATGAGAGATTAAATCGCCCATAGGGCTAGGGCGACCGAGAGGGGTTCGAGTCCTACCGCCGGAGCACCCAATATTTGAACTTGAATTCAACCACCCCATCGTGGACTTAGAATTTTTATCGTCAAAAGGGCGGTTTTTTGGTAGCGTGACCGCTACCATTGACAAATCAATACTTTTTATGGTATAATCTTAAATAAGAAACGAGCTTTAGAAAGGAGGGTATAATGGAATTTGATATTTTCAGGCTCGAAACGAAGAGGAAATATCTTAATGAACCACCTTATGGAGAGGCTAAACTATTTTACCCAGACGGAGGGGGAATAACCTTCTCAAGTGACCCAGAGGTCAACGTTGGGAGGAAAGACCTGGAAGACGATACCTGGGAGCAAAGAGTTATTGCTGTCACCATTAAGCATCTGCAAGGTGACGGGTATCAATCCTTTTCTCTAACAGATGCCAGTGAACGTCCACATAGCTTCTCCCGCAAGATTTGGATGATACTAGCCTCTCGTTAACTTAGGAGACCATCCTCTTTGTTAAGTCCCATCTACGAAAGTAGGTGGGCTTCTTTTTTTTATTCTTAACAGGTTCTAACATCGTCCCATAGCCCCAGCAAATTAAGTTAAAAAGGTCATAACTGTAATAAAAAATAAAAGATAAGAAAAAAAATGGGTATAGGGTGGGCAAATAAAAAACGGCGTAATAGAAAGTTTAAAAAAGAAATAAAAAATAACCCCTTGACTTTTTATCGACAGTAAGCTAGTATAATAAGGTAAGTTTCTGTTAATTTTCCTTTCCTTACGTATTTATTAATTATG
>CAZWEN010000025.1:0-7884 GCA_964632775.1 uncultured Candidatus Saccharibacteria bacterium
TCCGGAAGGTCCAGAAGCCCTACTAAATCTAAAACCCTTCTTTTTGTTAGGCCTAGACTTTTTGCGATAGCTTTCCATGGTGAACCCAGGTTCACCTTTAACTCTCTTAGGGCTGAGGCACGGTCTATGTCATTTAGGTCTTCCCTTTGTATGTTTTCAATCAGGGAAATTATCCGTGCGTCTCCATTTGAGACTTTTTTAATAATGGCTGGGACTTCTTTTAATCCGGCTTGCCCGGCAGCTCTAAACCTTCGCTCGCCTGCGATTATTTCGTATTTAGAGCCTGACGGCCTAACAATAATTGGAGATAAAATTCCGTGCTGTTTTATTGATTCGGCCAATTCAGAAATAGTTTGTTCATAAAAAGTTTTTCTTGGTTGGTTGGGATCGGCGATAAGCTGACTGATAGGAATATTAATTAATCCTTTTCGGCTATTGATGTCAAAAAGCTCGCCTTCAAGTTCTTCTTCTTCTTTTTTAAAGATTTCTTCAATCTCTATGGTTGGCCTTTTTTTAGCCATTTTTGATTACCTCCTGGGCTAGCTTGCGGTATGCTTCGGCTACTTCTGACTTGCTAGCATAATCTAAAATAGATGAGCCATCAACTGATGATTCTTTAAAAATTACAGTCTCTTTAATCACTGTATCAAAAACCAGCTCTTGAAAATGCTCTCTTAGTTTTTCTAAAACTTCTCTCGCGTGTAAGGTTCTTTGGTTGTGCATGGTTGGTAAAATACCGGCAATTTTTAAATTTGGGTTAAGTTTACTTTTTACTTTTTTAATGGTTTTGTTAATTAAAATACTGGCGCCTCTTAAAGCCAAGTAATCGGTTTCCATTGGGATTAGCACATCGTCAGCGGCTGTTAGGGCGTTAATAGTTAAAATGCCTAAACTTGGTGGACAATCAATTAAAATATATTCGTAAACTTTTCTTAAAGGATCAAGGATAAATTTTAAAACCCTTTCCCGATCCAACATATTCATCATTTCAATTTCGGCTCTTGATAAATCAATATTGGAAGGAAGCAAATCAACATTTTTAATTTTAGTGCTGATAATAATATGTTTTGTTTCAGTTACTTCATCTTCTCCGTTTTCCCTAGCTATGGCGTCGTAAAGAGATCTGTCTAAACCGGTCATATCAACACCGCAACTGATAGTTAATGAGGCTTGCGGATCAGAATCAACCAGCAACACTTTTTTGCCTTTTTCAGCTATAGCAGCTCCTAAGTTTAAGGTTGTAGTGGTCTTCCCTACTCCGCCTTTTTGGTTAGTAATAGCGATAATTTTACTCATTTTTTTTCCTGTTTATTTGAGACCTAGCTTTATATTATGTTCTATTGCTTTAGTTTTTATCACAGTAGTAAATAAAGCTGCTTTGCTTTTTTTAATTTTCCCAGTTAGGTGGGTGTCTTTAACTTCGCTTAGCGCTTGGAAAATTAAATTTTCAGGCATTAAATCTACAACTTTTCTAAAAAACCCTAATGAGTGGTCGTCCCCTAATTGTTCTGCTATTTCTTTTGCTAAATATTCTTTTTCCGGAGTTCTTTTTTTCTTCTTATTTGAAATAGCGTTCTCTTTAACGTTATTTAATTGGTTCTTGTTTAACGTATAGTTATTGTTAGTGTGTCGGTTTTGCCATGTAGCGGAACTGTTACATGGTGAACCATGTATCGTTTTTGTTACATGGTCATTATTGGGCTCCTCTTCGGTTGATTTTTCAAAGATTTTAAGCTGGGCAATAGGTAAAATTGTATAACGTATATTTTCCCAAGTGCCGCCTTTATTTCTTAATTTAACAGCTTTTACAATTGGCTTGCCTTCAAACCTAAACCTTAAAAGGCTTTGAATTCTTCGGTTGATTGTTACCCGGCTGCAACCTAAATCTCGAGCGACCTGATCTTGGCTAGGATAACAATTTCCGTTTTCGTCCATATAAAGAGCAAGGGCAATTAAAGTTTTGAATTCTCTGTCAGATATTTTCTTAAGAAGGCCGGAAGTTCGAGCGGCCACAAATAGCTTAACAAAGATTTTGTTCTCCCAGGATTTATCCAAAACATCAAACTCTTTTTGGATTTCAACCGTAACCATTTTTTCGTCTTTGTATTTTGGGGAGACAGAGAGGTTCTCAATAGGGAGTCCGAGCTGTTCTCTAATGATTTTTTTCTGATTTTCGATCTTCTCTTTGTTGGCCATCATTTTTAATTAAAACATAAAATATAAAGCGAAAGCTACCCACTCTTTTTAACAGAATTTGTTTGGTTTAGGGTCAACTGATCAAATCCTGGGTGTTCCTCTGATAAGAAATTATCAACTTCCTTGCGCATGATTCGCCAGGACCTGCCGACTTTTTTAGCAAAAATTTTTCCGGGTTGCCGCTCAGCGCTAACTAGTTCATAAACGGTCCAAGAGCTAACTTTAAGAAGTTCTGCGGTCTGATTAATGGTTAGGATTTCATCTTTGTTTTCTTCAGGCATTTTGAGAACACTCCTGTCTCAATTGGTTTTAATTAAGTATAATTGGAAATAATAGGAGATGTCAAGGGAAATTTGAAGCAATAATTAAACAAATATTATTTAAAGCCAATAAAAAAACTGTAATTTTTGTTTATGCTATAATCGAAATATAGAAGTTAATCTTCTGTGCAAACCGGAGAAATCAACCCCATTCGGGGTTGGTTTTTATTTAGAAGATGTCAAGGGAAATTTAATTCTTTTAATCATAAAATTGTCGTTTCGTTTCCCATAAATAATTTTTAAAGTTTAGTCTTTTTCTTTTTTTGGTTTATCGGAGCCGGAAGGAAGAGACCTAAGTTCCAATGCTTCGATTTTTTGCATTGATGAAGCTCCAATTATTCCTTGCATATCACCATACATGCCGGAGGTGCTATTAACGACCTTTTCTATCTGTTTATCTCTTTTAGCCCAGATTTTATTAATTGCTCTTTTTTCTTGTTCCAATCCGTCTTTCATGTCTTTGAAAGTTTCTATTATCCCTTCAACTCTTTGACTGAATTCAGGCCCAGATAAATAAGCGTATAAAATTTCCATTTTTTCATTTTTACCTACTGATGAAAGCTTAATACTTGAGAGTTGAAGAAGACTAGTTCTCAAAACAGTTGCTAAAGCTATTACAAGGTCAAAGCAAGTAACCCAGACCCCTTTTAAAGAAGAAAAATTTTTACAGTCTTTTGGTAAAACTACGGATACCAAAACCGCAGTATCTGCTTTAGCCTCTCTTTGATCATCTTTTAATTTTTCAATCCATTGATCTTGCCAGGATTTAGTCCGTTTTGATTCCCAAAGGATAGCACCACAAAATTGGCCGGACGGGCTTATAACCTCTTGTAAAACATCCGCTCCTTTTATTCCTTTAGGAACAGGTTTAATATTATCATGAGGGAAATTTGAACTAAGGACATCTTCGAGTTCAAGCTCGAGAACTTCACCCTGGGTTTGTTGGGATCCTTGTTCAGCTTTTCTTTTAAGCTCGTTTATTTGATCAGTCATTTCCTCTATTTTTTTATCCTTTTCTTTAACCTTAAGCCTGTGTGATTCTTCGACACTTTTTGAAGCTGATTCCTTAATTTTTTCTCGCTCCTCGTCAACTTTCCTGGCTATTTCGAGGTCTATATTTTTCTTGCTTTCCTCAAGCTCCCTTGTTTTTTTCCTAAAGGCAAGTTCTGTTTTATTTGCTTGTTCTAATTTTTCATCTTTTTCCGCGACTTGTTCTTTGAGCTCCTCCAGATCAACAGATACTTCTTTTATAGCTTCCTGTTTAGCTTTCTTCTTAATTTCATCAGTGGCTATTTTAACTTTGGTTTTGATTTCTTCTTCAAGTGATTTTTTAGATTTTTTAATTTCTTCTTCTTTAACAGAAAGATTCTTCTCTCTTTCTGTAATATCAATATCCCTCTTTTTATTCTTTTCTTCGAACTCTTTGGTCAAGTCTTCCCTTAACTGTTTAGATATTGTTTCAGTTAGAGGGAACTCTTTGTCGCAATAGGGACATTTTATTGTTTGATTATCCATTTAATTTAAAAATATATTAAATTTTAATAAATATTTATAATATTATAAGTACAAAATAATGGGTTTATTATATCACAAAAAGCTCTTAAATGATTTCATTCCTTCCTCAACATCTGTGTTGGCAAGAGTAATATAAATTGTCGTTGTGCTAATGTCGGAATGGCCCAGAATGCGCCTCAAGGTTTCAATATCTTTTGTTTGTTTGTAATATTGCGTGGCATATGTATGTCTTAAGGTATGGGGTGAAATTCTTTTATTTAAGCCAGCTTTTAAAGCATATCTTTTAACCATCTGTTGAAGATATCGGATTGAAAGTTTTTTGCCTTTTAGGGTCGAAAAGAAAAAATTGCTTTCAGGTCTTTTCTTTCTCCAGCTATCAAAAAGGTCTATTAAATACTCCGGAATAGCAAGGTCGCGATCTTTGTTTCCTTTGCCGTTTTTGACTCTTAACTTTCCTTTGGTTAAATTAATACTGCCGGGCCTTAGATTAACAACTTCAGAAACCCGAAGTCCGCAGTGAAGCATTAAAGACAACATGGCCTTGTTTCTTAACCCGGTGGGATATCTTTTGTTGGGTTGTTTTAGTAAATTTTGAGCTTCTTCCGGCTCTAAAACGGCTGGTAATTTTTTTCTGGTCATAATTTGCTAATATGCTACATATTATACATATTAAGCGTAGCATATCACAGGGTTTTTGGGGTGTCAAGTATAAAGCGAACTATATAGCAAAATTACGAATATTTTAACTTGATTAAAAGATATACGAAATTCAAGCAATTCCTCTTAGGAAATATTTCACCAATTATTTTTATAATCTTTCTTTTTTAGTTTTTTTACTTCATTTCTTTTTTTAGAAATTTCTTTTTTTCTGTCTTTTAAATCTTTATATAGTTGTTCAAATTTATTTCTTAAATTAATAAAATCTTGGTAAAGTGTCGATCCTTGAATTTGAAAATTACTTCGATTATGCATTGCTGCCTTTTCTGAGATTTCACCATGTAAATCGACAATTCTTTGCGCCATTTCTTTATCAAAAATAGCCGCCTCAAGATTTTGCACGCTGATATGGTCATCAAATCTTTGAACCGTCTTAGCAAATAACACTTCTTCGATTAAAGCTTCGCAACAACATCTTAAATTATCTAATGCAAGGGAAACTGCCTTTTTTTGTTCTTGATAGCCTAAACTATCATAGTCCTTAACATTCTCTTTATATTCTTCAATTAATTTAGGGAGGTCAGACATTTTAGGACTTGTATCTATATTCACCCTGCCTGGTCCAAGCGAGGGACGGTCAATTATGTGAGTACTAAATTCAATTTTTTGTTCATTCCCAACATTAACAAGCTGGCTAACAAATAATAGGTCATGTGTAAAAACAATAACTTGCCTATCTTTAGATAATTGCATAAGTCTTCTTGCTAAACTACCTCTCACCTCGTGGTCTAGGCTTGTTATTGGATCATCAAATACAACAGGTTGTTTCTCTTGCTGGGTAATCTCAGCTAAAAATAAGGCTAGTCCCACAGCATTTTGTTCACCTTTGCTTAATATATCACAGACGTTCCTATCTAGGATTTTTAATTGTGTCCGAACCTTCCCTTTTTCAGCATCTGTTTTTTCTAAACTAACTTCAATTTCTTTTCCCAAAGTTTTAAGTTCGTCTTCGAAAGATTTTCTGATATTTTCAGTTAAAAGTTTATTGCTTGCTTCCGACCCTACACCTGTTATTCCTCTAGTATTTATGGTGCTGATTACAGATTCATATCTTTTGCATCTCTCATTAATAGAGAAATAGTTATCAATTATCTTTTCCCACTTCTTTATATTTTGCTTGTCTTCAAGTTTATGAATATCTTTTTGAAGGTCCTCGAGCGTTTGGGTTTTTTCCAATTCCGTCTGTCTTAAACCGTCAATTTCTTTTTGTTTTGACTCGGATAACTTAGAAATTTCTTTCTCAGCTTTGGATAAATCTAATGAGTATTTTTCAGTGGGAGAGTTTAATTCTCTTAGAATGGTCTCTAAATCAATTTTTTGTTGTTCAGCAGTTGAAATTATTTTGTCTACCAAAATTTTAATATTTTCCTCTCCTTTCTTTATGTCTGATAAGGAAGTTGTTAAATTATCAGAAAAGTTAAAGGTCGTGGCTAATAGCTGAAGCCTGTTTGTCAATGAAGTAATTTTATCTTCCGCTTTTTTGAAATCCTGCTGAGATTTGTCATCAAGATATTGTGAATAAGCTTGTACTAATTTAAAGGCTGTACTCTCTAAAGCTAAAGGTTGATGGCAATAGAGACATTTTTTTTCACTATCTAAATCATTTTTATCTATTATTTTTCCATAATCTCGAGCCGCTTCTATGAAGGCTTGCCATTCTTTCATATCTCGTGCAGGAATGTTTTTTAAAACTCCAAAACTCTCTTTTCTTTCGTCTCTTAATATCTTTTTATCTGAGTAATTCTGAATAGCTATTGGGATTTCCACGGAAATGGTCTCTAATGTTTTTTTAATGTTCTCTAGATGTTTTTTTAAGTCATCAATATCTGATTTCTGTTGGTAAAAAAGTTCTATACTGTCCTCTAGGTTTTGCTGTTCAAGTTTTTTTACCTTACTCTTTAAAGTTTTCAATTTTTTAGAGTCTCTTTTAGAGAAAGATTGATTTGCTTTAAGCAGTCTTTTATCATCATCGTCCAACATACTCTGGTCAAAAATTATCTTCAAATCTTCGGAGTGAAGTAAATCAATTAGAGGCCTCAAGTTGGGTCTTTGCCACTTTTCTTTTTGCTTTAATTTCTCAAGTTTATCATTTTTAAACTCATCCATAATACTTGTAATAATCTGAAACATGTTCAATCCAAGAGGCTCTACGCCGGAAGAACTTTCTCTCTCGTCGAGAAAAATAGGCAGGTACTCAGAATCAAATACTTTGATTTGATTAAAGGGGTAAACTCCTCTTTTTTCCCTATTTTTCCATTCATATGTAGGCTGGTCTTTAGCATTTAATTGAAAGCATACATCAACTTCTAAATCTTCATTGGGTTTATAGATATTTCCTAAAATTGTTTTAGGTTGGTCACCACCAGCAAGCTCATGAATAATTCGATAATAGCCACTCTTGCCGGTTGCGTTTAAACCATAGATAATGGTGCAAGTAGGTTTAAAAGGAAGTGATTCACCATGTATAAGGGCGTTAGTCCCCTGCTTGTGGGTAATTTTTACTAATTTTAAAATCTGGCTCTCATCTTCCTGTTTTCCCTCTGCTTCTTTAACTCTGCGATTTTCTTGTTCTACCTGTGTGGACTTAGGTTTTTGACCAAAACTAAGCTTGTTTTCTTCAATAAGTATATTGAAAATTTGATCTTTATCATTATCACTAATTGCTCCGGCGGTATTAATAACTTTTTGAATCAGCAAACTCAGCCAATTTGGGATTTTTTTAGCTTGGTATTCGAGTAAATAATCTCTAGCATGTTTTTTTACTTTTTCGTTCATTACTAAGACCTTCTAAAATATTGTATACTTCTTTTTTAAATTTATTTGGAGTCGGCTGATTTAGATTAATGGTTTTTACCAACCGACTCTTTTCTTATTAGCTGAGGTCAATTATAACATTTTCGCAGCTTGAACACTTAACCTGACTGTAGCCTTTGAAATAGTCATAATTATCATAGTTGCCCTTCATCAGATTTTCCTCGACCTCTTCCGGGGTGCAGTTTCCGAAATCGTAATCATGGGTGATGTCTACTCCTTTAATATAAAATTTCGTACTTCCGCACCTCGCACACTTCATCATCTGGTTTGTTTTTACTTTCAGCATTTCTGCTCCTTTCATCTTAATTGACTTAGTTAGGGC
>CAZWEN010000026.1:0-7861 GCA_964632775.1 uncultured Candidatus Saccharibacteria bacterium
TAAATCTCTCGCTCTATACCCGGATTCCAGCCCAAAAAGGCCATAAAATTGATTAGAGCTTCTGGTAAATAGCCTGCTTCCCGATATTCTGAAATAGAGACTGCTCCGCATCTTTTGCTTAATTTAGTTCTGTCTGGTCCTAAAATTAAAGGTAAATGAGCGTATTCTGGTCGAGGGAAATTTAGGGCTTCTTGAATTAGAATCTGCTTGGGGGTATTGGGAATGTGGTCTTCCCCTCTAATGACATGGCTGATTTTCATTTCAAAATCATCAATTACTACCGCAAAATTATACAAAGGACTCCAACCCTCCCGCCTCCCTCCCAAACTTTCGTTTGGGCCCCTCGTAGCCAAATCTTTGGCAATGACGATATCCCCGATTAAAGAAGTATCAAATTCCAATTTACCCCTGATTAAATCATCAAATTCTATTTTTTTGCCAGGCATTCTGAATCTAATCACCGATGGTTTTCCTTCGGCTAATATTTTTTTTACTTCTTCTTTAGAAAGATCAGCACATTTCCCTGAATAACGAGGAGCCTCACCGATTGATAATTGATATTGTCTTTGAGCTTCCAATTCTTCTTCTGAGCAGAAACAATGATAAGCTTTATCTTCGGCCAAAAGTTTTTCTAAATATTTAGCATAGCTCTCCAATCTTTGGCTTTGGCGATAAGGTCTATAAACTCCTCCATTATCTGGACCCTCCGACCATTCAATTCCTAACCACTTTAAACTTTCAATAATATCTTTTTCAAACAGACGATCAGATCTTTCAAGATCGGTGTCTTCAATCCTCAAAATAAAACTTCCCTGGTATTTTTTAGCAAAAAGATAGTTAAAAAGAGCGGTTCTGGCTAGTCCAAGGTGGAGCATCCCCGTGGGTGAAGGAGCAATTCTAACCCTTACTTCGCCCGGCTTAATGAATTTAAAATCTTCATCTAGCATAAGTTGCTAATTTCATTTTGATACGAGTTTCTTATCTTGTCAAATAACTAACCAGGTATTCGGCGGTTATTTTGGCCGCCAGGGGTTTGGCAAATTCTTTAGCCCCTTTTTGCATTTTTTCTAGCTCTTCAGGATGAGCAAAAAAGTATTTTAATTTTTCTAAGAAAAAACGAGGAGTAAAATTAGCCTCTTCCATCACTAGACAGGCTTCATTTTCAGCATAGGAATAAGCGTTTTTTACTTGATGATTTTGGGCAGCCTCAGGTAAAGGAACTAAGATACTCGGCTTCCCGACGGCAGCAATTTCAAAAATACTTCCCGAACCAGCTCGACTGACAATTAAATCAGCAGCTTGATAAGCATGCTTCAATTCTTCTTCTTTTAAAAATGGGGAAAGATGATAATATTCTTTTAAATCTTTAGTTATTACTACTTTAGCTTCTGCTCTAACCTCTTTAAAGTTTTTCTCCCCACATTGATGAATTAATTCAAAATTAGTCAGGAGTTCTGACAGAATTTCCAGAATTTTATCATTAATTCTCTGAGCTCCCTGGGAGCCACCCAGGATTAAAATAACTGGTTTTTTATCACTTAGTTTAAACAATTTTTTAGCCCTTTCCCTCGAACCTTCTAAAATTTCTCTTCTAATTGGATTGCCAACTAAAATCATTTTTTTGGGGGGAAACCACTCAGTTTTTGGAAAAGAGACAAAAATTTCTAAAGAAAATCTGCTCAAAAATCGATTAGCCAGTCCCGGGGTAAGGTCTGATTCGTGTAAGAAAATTGGGATTTGAAGCACCCAACCGGCTATCACTCCCGGCAAGGAACCAAACCCTCCTTTGCTAAAAATCAAGTCGGGAGCCAAAAAGAAAATGTAAAAGAAGGCTTGAAAGACGCCAACTGGAATTTTAAACAGACAATCAACTAAATTTTGGGAAATACTTTTCCAATCTCTATATCTCCTGATTTTTCCCGATAGGACTCTTTTTACCTTTATCCCCTCGTGGGAAAGAAAAATTTCCCCAAACTCATCTTTCGGTCCAATGTAAAAAAACTGAATTTTCTCTTGAGGATAAATCCTTAGTATCTCTCTAGTAATTCCAATTATTGGCAAAACGTGGCCACCGGTGCCACCACCAGTGAATAAAATCTTCATGTTGTATTTTTAGATATATTTAACAAAATCCCTACTCCGATTAATTCGGTTACTAAAGCTGACCCCCCATAACTGATGAATGGTAAAGGGATTCCAGTTAGCGGTAAAAGGCCTGTCATTGAACCGACATTAATAAAGGCCTGAATAACAATCCAAGAGCTGATTCCAATAGCTGCCAGTTGAGAGAATTTATCCCCTCCTTTTTTCCCAATTTTAAACCCTCGCCATAAAAATATTAAAAAAAGAGAAATCAAAATTAAACTTCCAATAAATCCTGTTTCCTCAGCCATGATGGCAAAGATTGAATCTGATATTGATTGGGGCAAAAACCCAAGTCTTTGACCGGCCATCCCCAGCCCTAAACCAAAAATTCCTCCCGACCCTATAGCAATTAGGGCCTGTTTTATTTGATAGCCAATTCCCATGGGGTCGGTTCCGGGTTGGAAAAAAACAAGAAGCCTGGCCGTTCGGTAAGGGGCTAATTTGATTAAAGAAAACAATCCCCCGGCTCCAATTAAGATTATTAAAATACTATGCCAAAGAGGAGTCGCGGCTAAAAAATACATTAGAACAGCCACTAAAACAATTAATACTAAAGTACTAATATCTGGCTGAAAAATTAAAAGTAAGCTGATTAAACCCATCACTATCAAAAAAGCAATAAAAGTTTGACTAAATGTTTTTTCTTTTTTAGTTCGACTAGTTAACCAGGCTGCTAAATATAGGATAAAGGTAAGTTTTAGAAATTCTGCAGGTTGAAAAGAAATTGGGCCTATAGAGAGCCATCTGATTGCTCCCCCGGCTCCGGCTCCGATTTTAGGCAAAAAAACCATTACCAATAATATCAGGTTTATTAAAAGCAAAATTGGAGCCCATTTTTTTAAAAAATCTAATCGAATCCTAAAAGCTAAAAAAGCTAAAATTAACCCTGGGATTAAACCAAATAATAATTGATGATTTAAAAAATAATAAGTAGTACCAAATTTTTCCTGAGAAAGAGAAGCTGAAACACTGGCTAAAATTAAAATTCCCAAAACTACCAAAATAACCACTACTCCAAATAAAACATAATCCGGTCGGCCGCTAATCTTCACCATACTTTTTAACGTATTAGTCGATGAAACTATTGTTTCATCTCCACCTTCATTTTTGCTGCGCAAAAACTTGCTTTTTAAATAAATTGCCTTTCTCTTTGTAATCTTTAAAAATGCTAAAACTTGGTGAAGCCGTAGAAAGCAAACAAATTTTCCCCTTTTTGGTGTGCTGATAAGATAAGCTGACCGCTTCTGCCATATTATTTACAAAAAAGTGTTTTGGCAGAGAGCTTTTTTTATTTTTTGAAAGCCTGCAGATATTTTTCCAAATTCGCTCCCCAGTAGTTGGAAATAAAATCACGTTTTTTATCTTACTTTCTAAAACTTTTTTTGCTAATTTAGTAAAATCAATATTCCTTTCAAAGCCACCCAGCATAATTGTTTCTACTTTATCACCTAAAGCTTCCATAGCTTCTATTGTTGCTTCTGGAATAGTGGCCAAAGCATCATTATAAAAAGTAATTCCCTTGAAAGTTCCAACTAATTCTAATCTATGGGGAAGATATTTAAATCCTCTGATTGCCTTGGAAATAACTTTGGAAGGAATTTTAAAAATTTTACCAACTGCCTTGGCTGCCTCTTTGTCTAATGAATAATATTTTCCTTTAATTGGAATTTTTTTAGCTTTTGATTTTTTGGCAATTTTGCTAACAATTTCATCTCCGAGGTTAAAAATTAAATAATCATTTTTATTTTGATAAAGAGTGATATTTGCTTTAGCTGCGGCATATTCTTTAAAATTTTTATAATAATCAAGATGTTCAGGGTAAATATTTAAAAGAACAGCAATCTGAGGGGATTTTTTAAGATTATAAAGCTGGTGAGAAGATAACTCATAAATATAAACATCATCAGGCTTAGCTTTAAACAAAAGCGATAAAACTGGCTTGCCAATATTCCCAACTAAATGAGCTCGAAGTCCACCTTGTTTTAGTATTTTATAAACTAAAGAAGCAGTGGTGCTTTTCCCCTTAGTGCCGGTTATACCAATAATTTTCTCTGGACAATTTTCAAAGAAAATCTCGGTCTGGGAAGTAATTTTTTTAAGAGCTGATTTGGGCAAAATTTTAAAAGGGATACCGGGTGATTTAACAATTACATCGTAATTTTTCAGCGCTTTAAGATAATTCTTTCCTAAGTGCCATTTAACATTTTTATCAGATTTAATTAATTTCTGAGCTTTTTTGTCTAATTTTTCAAATTCTAACCTATCTACAATTCCTATAGTTTTTTCAGGAAACAACTTCCTCAAGAATTTAAAAGTGTCTTGCCCTTCTCTACCAAAGCCTAAAATCAGGATTTCTTTGTCCTTTAGATTTTCTAGCATCCTATCTTTAAAATAGCATAAAATTAACATTTTTAAAAACAAAAAGGCCTTCAAAAAGGCTCTAATTCAATGGGAGCCGGGGGAAGGAGCTACCCTTGGAGAAGACTAAACCTAAACCTCATTCTTTTAGCTGTTTCCAAAGGATTTTTGACGACCCCTTCCCCGGCATGTAACTGATATGATTATAACACCCCCAAAAATATTGTCAACAGATAAGGTATTTTACCTTCTTTTTTTGCTTTTTTAAAGCTTAATCTGAAAGCCAATCTGCTTTCTTTTTTGGTGCCGACGCATTCAAAAGGTTTTGGTCTTCCCTGCCCTATTAGAGATTTCATTGTTAGCAACAACTTTTTATTCTGGAAAATATCCTTTCCAAAAATAGTCAGTAAATCTTTTTTTCCCAAGAATGGATATAAAGTTAAATAGACGAAAAGGCATTTGGGACAATTTCCGCACCACCTTATTTGCTTTGCGCCTATTCTCATACTGGCGTTACAACTGGAAAAAACAGGAAAGTATTTTGGATATTTTGTAAGCATTTTGGATATTTCCAGTTCGCCGTATCTCCGCAGATAACTGAAATAGTTTACATTCTTCGCCAGGTATTTTTTACAATAATTTTTGAACATTCTCTCAAATTCTGAACTTTTTGCCCACTGATGGTTTATCATTTTTCCTAGATATTTTACATTACCTTCATCGGCACTTTTTTCATTGGAAAAGACAATATTTTTGTAATTAAACAAAATGGCAGAGAGAACACTTAAAAAAGATAAAACAGCAGTAAAGGGCGTATGGCCATTTAAATATCCTTTTTTATTTAGTTCTAAAAGTTTTTTATCAACTATCCGTTTAACAATAATTTGTTTTTTTACGCCGGTTACTTTAACAACTTTCTTTATTTGTTTATTGGGATTCACTAAAAACAAAGCCACCTCACCCTTTTTCTTTAAATTTTCCAAAGTGACGATTGAATCTCTTCCCCCGGCGAACGGCACCAAATATTTGTTTTTGAGTTTCCCATTAAAGTTTTTATATTTATTTCCATTATTGCATTCTATAGTTAAGAAATTTTTAGATCGCCAGTCAATCTTATTTTCATAAAAAAACTGGCCCATGCCCTTGATAAACAAATCTTTCCACCACTTTATTTGTTCTTGGTTCAGGGGGCTAGCTTCAATTTCTATTTTCGGAGAGCAAGTTGCTTTCCAATAACTGGGAATTTCCATTAAGCCAAGATGAAAGACTAAATTATTAAGCACCCTGTCCCCTATTTTTGTAATTCGTGATTTATTAATATTCTCTATAATTATTTTTGGCTTAAAACTAATCCCGGGCTCAATTTGAAAATTAAAAAAAATCTCTAAATTGTTACCAGAGATTTTATAAGAATATTTCTCATAAATAAACCTGGGATATTTTTTCCTTAATTCTTTATAATTCATTATCCTAATAATCTTATAGCTACTCCCAAAATGGCAAAAATAATGCCGATTATCCAAAACCTCATGGTGACTTGGTGGGCGGGCCAGCCCCGGGCTTCAAAATGATGATGAATTGGAGTGGAAAGCCAGATTTTTTTATGACGGAATTTCTTTGACAATAATTGTAAAATTATTGAGCCTACCTCAATTACCATTAATCCAGCAATGATGGGGAGTACTAGCACCGAATCAGTCAAAAAAGCAACAACGGTCATAGTTGAAGTTAATCCTAAAATTCCGGTTTCTGACATATAAAATCTGGCCGGTGGAATATTAAACCATAAAAAAGCAAAAAGGGTACCGGTAATTACGGCACAAAAAGTAGCCAAATCGGCTTTTCCTTGAGAAAAAGCAATTATTGAAAATGCTCCAAAAATTGCGGCAAAAACCCCCCCAGATAATCCATCTAACCCATCAATTACTCCTCCGGCCCAAGAAGCCACCATTACTAAAATAAAAAGAGGGATATACCAAAGTCCAATAAAAAAATCAATTCCTTCTGGAAAATTAAAAATCAAAGGAATATGAATAGTATCCCATTCTAATTTAAAGTAAAACCACAAACCTCCAATCAGACCAATTAAAATAACAATTAATAATCTTCTGGTAAATCCCATTCCCCCTCCAACGTATTTTCCTTTCCCGAATATTTGCAAAACATCATCAGCAAGTCCTACAATTGAAGCCACAATTAAAGCAAATAAAGGAAGCCAAGTTTCACCCTTAGATAAAAAATTTAATTCTGGGAACCACCAAATATCAATAAAATTAGAAAGAGCAAAAAATAAAAATATAATTATTAAAACTGAAATCCAAATTAGTGCTCCCCCACCCCGGGGCACGGTTGTTTCTCTTTCTTTGTGCAAAGAATAAAAGACTTTTGCTTCTTCCCCGGTAATAGTTTTTTTTCTGGCTTCTTTTTTCCAAAATTTAAACTTATGCAAAAATCTAATTAAAACTGGCGCTAATAAAAAAGAAATCCCAGCTGTCAAAGCGGCAATAACCAAAAGCCGAATTACATTAAAAGTAAAAAGAGTCATTTATTTAGCCAATCGATTAGTTTTTGCATTTCTTCAATCCGAGCCGATGGCGAAGGAGCACCTAAAATTACATTAATTAAAAAATTCCCACCTTCGTTTTTAAAAACAAAAAGAATACAGCCACCAGCTTCATCGGTATAACCAGTTTTTCCTCCAATGATTTCCTGAATTAAAAATAAATCAAAAATTCCGTTTTTAATTGAACCCTGCGATGAAATTTCAAAAATCAACGGCTGCTCTTTTAATATGTATTGAGTAAGTTTTGCTAAATCTTTGGCAGTTGAACGATTAAAATTGTCTTGGGTGGCTGAACTATATTTGAGGTTTTCAGGATCTTCAGGATCAAGCCCGGTAGGATTCACAAAGTTGGTCTTTTCAAGACCTAAATTTTTAGCCTTCTCATTCATTAAATCAACAAATTTTGTTTCTCCAATTACTTCAGCTAAGGCTTGGGCGGCCTTATTATCTGATTGAATCAGCATCCTATTTAAAAGGTCTTCTTGGGAGGGACCGTAATTCTCTTGATGCTCTAAAACAATTACAGCCGTCATTAATTTAGTTAAAGAGGCAATCGGTAAAATTTGGTCAGTTGCTTTCTCAAAAAGAACTTTTTGCCTTCCAGCTTCATTGGTTTTTACCGAGATTATTGATTTAACCTTAAGGTCTAATTTTGGTTTCTCTGGAATTTCTACTTTAGAAATTTGTTGAAAAGACTGAGAAATTTGGGCATAAAAAGCGCTTTCCAGATTTTGCTGGAAAGCATTTATCCCCCACCAAAAAGGCAGACTAACAAGAAATGAAATTAAAAAAATA
>CAZWEN010000027.1:0-7803 GCA_964632775.1 uncultured Candidatus Saccharibacteria bacterium
AAAAAGAGGAAGTTCCGCCTAAAGTAGCCATCAATGAAGCCATTGAATTAGCCAAGAGTTTTGGTGGGGAGTCTTCTGGTAAGTTTATTAACGGCGTATTAGGAACTGTTTTTAAGGAAGTCGAAAAACCAAAATGATAATCAATGAATTAAAAATTCATTTCAATCTTCAATAAATTTTCAATTTATTTCGATGAAGAATTTTTCTCCATTAGAAAAAAAGTTAAATCTGAAATTTAAAAATAAAGATTTACTTATTCAGGCCTTTTGTCACCGTTCTTATTTAAACGAGAATCCCGATTTTTATTTAGACCATAACGAAAGATTGGAATTTTTAGGCGACGCCGTTTTAGAATTGATTGTTACTAAGGAGCTTTATCAAAAATATCCCAAAAAACCAGAAGGGGAGCTAACTAATTGGCGGGCAGCCCTGGTTAATGCTAAAATGTTATCTGAAGTTGCCAAAGATTTAGATTTTAATGATTTTTTATTATTATCCCGAGGGGAGGCCAAAGAATTAGGAAAAGCCAGGCAATATATTTTAGCTGATACTTTTGAAGCCTTAATTGGAGCAATTTATCTTGATCGGGGGTTGGATCCCTGTGAGGAATTTATAAAAAAATATTTAATAAAAAAATTACCCCACATTATTGAAGCTGGTCTTTTCAGAGATGCCAAAAGCCAATTTCAGGAAGAATCTCAAGAGAGGGCAGGGATTACTCCTACTTATAAAGTTTTGGAAGAATGGGGGCCAGACCATGCCAGACACTTTATTATCGGCGTTTTTCTTAATAAAAAATTAGCAGCCAAAGGCGAAGGTTCTTCAAAACAGGAAGCTGAAGAAAAAGCTGCCAAAAACGCTTTAGAAACAAAGGGATGGTAGGGCGCTCGGGAACATAATTTTTAGGACACGCTCTGCTATTCGTAAATATTCGTAATTCGTAGAGAATAATATGTTAGTAATACGTTTTTTAAGAGTCGGTAAAAAAAATCAGCCTTCTTTCAAGATTGTAGTTACTGATAAAAGAAGACCTCCTCGGGCTGGCCGTTTTGTTGAGGAGGTTGGTTTTTATAATCCCTTAAAAAAAGAAAAAGTTTTGAAGCCAGAACGAATAAAGTATTGGTTGTCCGTAGGAGCCAAACCCTCAGACACAGTTTATAATTTATTAATTTCCGAAAAAATTATTGAGGGCAAAAAAATTCCCGTCCACAAAAAAGCTAAAGCAAAGGAGGAAAAACCGGCTGAGGAAAAACCTAAAACTGAAGAAAAACCAGCCCCAGAGAAACCAACCGAGAAGAAACCTAAAGAAGAAAAGCCAGCCGAGGAAAAGCCAAAGGAAAAGGTCCCGAAAGAAGAAGCCAAAAAGGAAGAGGAGCCACCTGAAAAGAAAAAGGAAGAACCAAAAGAAGAGAAACCCAAAGAAGAAGAGGTTTCAAAAAAGGAAAAGAAAGAAGAAGTTCCTAAAACTGAATAAAGCTCTCCCTCTTGACAAATTTAAAGCATATGATATAATATAGGCATAGAGGAGAGAGTCAGCAAATAGCTGAATTTTAATAATATGACCGCAGGCGGCTCTCTCTATAGAGAGCCGCCTGTTATATTTGAAAAAACTTTGGAAAGTGAATATGGAGTGAGGAGAAGAATGGAGATTAAAAATAGTTTTTATTCTTCTCCTCATTTTCTCAGGAAACTGAGAATAGGTCTTGTGCCGAAAAATGAAGAGTTGAACCTTAATAATCTCCGTAAGGAGTTAAGATATATTTCTGCCGAGCTGCCTTCAGGCAAATCCAACCTCGACAGAGAAAGGAGAGAGATGCCTAAGATACTCGACGAAGTAAAGGCAAAGGGAGGAGGCGGAACTTATGTTTTCCAACCCAATCAGCCTCCCGAGTTGGCAGAAAAGGTGTTCGCCATAAAGGATCGTATCAAAGCCGGAGAAAAGATCTCGCCACCCAAGAAAGGAATTTTAGGACTAAAGCACGGATGTCCTCAGTGTGGCCACGAGGTGAAGAGACAAATCTTCGAACAGGTAGTGGTACCATTTGGTGGCGTGACCACCTACGCATTCTATGAATGTCCATGTGGGTGGCAATACGCAACCATAGTCAAAATGTGGTCAATGTTATCGGGCAAAATTCCTGGGCCCTATTCATGGTGAAACCTTTTGTCAAACTAAGGAGGAGGTTCAAGATGAGATATTTATGATCGAAATCCTTTGAACCTCCTCCAACCTATCCTTCAGTTCACAAAATCTTTGTGGGCTGAAAGATGGGAAAAGTTCTTTGAAAGTCGAGATGCTTAGTTTACTGCTATTATAAAGCAAAATACTAAAGGAAAGGGGAGCGCTATGTGTATATGGTCTTTAGACGAACTCGAGAAGATGATTTTACCGGGACTTGGGCGATTAGGTGGTGAGCTTCGGAAAAAAATCATCAAAATCGCCGAAACCAACGACGAGCCGACGGTGGTCTATGACTTAGCTGAAGCAATACTCTGGAATTGCGGTTATGCTCCAACTGAAGCGGTGAGCATCGCCCGGAGTGCCAGCTGGTTGGCAGTTGCCCGCCGTGACAAGCAAGAGGAACGTGGCTTCGAACGAATTGTACAAAACTTAATGCTTTATAGTAGCAGAACATCTTAATGGAGAGGAGAGAGATTAGACATTTCACCCTCCTCTCCATCCCAATTTTCCGAGGTTAGAGGCGCTTTCACAAAGTGATTTAAATCTCTCTCCTGATCTGGTATTTATACCAGCGAGGGGGAAGAAGAGAATCTTATTCTCTTCGCCCTCCTCCGCTTTGTGGGAGCACCTTTGGGCTTGACAAAATCTTATATAAGATTAAAATAGTAAAATAGTAGCTGTTTCAGTTTTGCCGAACCTCTGATAGATAGAAAGAGAAGTAGGCTTGAAAGGTCGGGCTACTGTCAGAAAAAAATCACTTAATTTCAGAAAGAATTATGGCAGAAAAAAAGACTTCTGATCAGGAATTCCTTGAGTATTTGATAAAGGCTTTAGTTGATCATCCCGAAGATGTAAAAATTGACCGCAAGGTTGATGAAATGGGAGTTTTGCTTTCTCTGAAAGTAAATCCTGAAGACATGGGTCAGATCATCGGAAAAGCCGGTGCCACGGCTAGAGCCATCAGAAATCTGGTTCGAATCGTCGGTCTTAAAGCTCACGCCAGAGTGAATCTAAAGATCGAGGAACCAGCTGGTGGAGGGCCTACTCGAGAGAGAAGAGCTCCTGCTGGAGGAGAAGGACTCGAAGAGTTAAAATTGTAAGCAGAGACCCTTAAAATCTGTTTACGTTAAGGGAGAACAGTGCTATCATCAAAGATAGCCTGTTTTCTTTTATGTTAGCTTTTGATATTATAACTATTTTTCCAGAAATATTTGACTCTTATTTAAAAGAGAGTTTAATTGCTCGGGCTCAAAAAAAGAAGTTAATTAAAATTAATGTCCATAATTTAAGAAAATGGACTACTGATAGGCATCAGACTGTTGATGACCGACCCTTTGGTGGAGGACTGGGAATGGTCTTTAAAATTGAACCTATTCATAAAGCGGTAAAGGAAATAAAAAAATCCGCCAGCCGGCGGACAAAAGTAATATTGTTTACTCCGCGAGGTA
This sequence comes from uncultured Candidatus Saccharibacteria bacterium, assembly GCA_964632775.1. Classification (GTDB taxonomy): domain Bacteria; phylum Patescibacteriota; class Minisyncoccia; order Minisyncoccales; family CAZWEN01; genus CAZWEN01. The sequence goes on from CAZWEN010000027.1 coordinate 3,631, forward strand.
AGAAATTTAATCAGAAGATGGCTTATCAGTTTTCAAAATTAAATCAATTAATTCTGGTTTGTGGTCGATATGAAGGAGTAGACGAGAGAGTGGCAAAACATATTGCTGATTTGGAACTTTCCATTGGAGATTACGATTTGATGGGAGGAGAACTGCCAGCCATGGTAGCGATAGAAACAGTAGCTAGATTAATCCCTGGTATTTTAGGGAAGGAGCAATTATTGAAAGAAAGAATTACTAAAGAGAAAGGATTTGTTGAATATCCTCATTATACTCGGCCAGAAGTTTTTTCACCCAAAAAGGGGCTGAAGTGGCCAGTACCAAAAGTTTTGCTTTCTGGCAATCACAAAAAAATCTCCGATTGGCGAAGAAAACACGGCAAAGTGGTCGAAGAGCTACGCTCGGTCATTGAAAAATAACTATTTTTGTGATAAAATTATAAAACGGGTGTGTAGTCCCGTACGGCGCGGGGTTTGTCTGTAAAACAAATGTCTTCGGACCCAGCTGGTTCGACTCCAGTCACACCCAATGTTACCAAAGGAAAAATTAGAAAAACTATATAAAAGCGGTTTATCAATGATGCAGATAGCCGAGAAGGAGAAGTGGCCATATTATACAGTAAGATATTGTATGGAGAGATATAATATTAAAAGACGACTGCGAGATGAAGCATGTTATTATGGGTTTTGGACTCGTCATAATAACGGGAAACCTACTCTATCTTATAAATTTGGAAAAAAATTAGCACTCGAGAAGGTTAAAGATTTATATTATAAAAAAGGATATAGTGCGCAAGAAACGGGGGAGTTTTTTGGTAAATCGACCTCGCGCGTATATGATTTTATGAGAAAACACGGTTTAAAGCGAAGACTTCCAGTCGAGACAAATAATCTTATTTATGAAAAACAAAAGCTATCTTATCGTCTTAAAAAGAATTTGACCCGAGAGGAAGAAAAACTTAAAATCGCAGGCCTCATGCTATATTGGGCAGAAGGTGCCAAGGCCCAGAAGGTTTTGGGGACAAATAGAAAAAGGCATATGATAAATTTAGCGAATAGTGACCCAGAAATGATTAAACTCTTCCTCAAATTTTTAAGAGAAATTTGTGGGGTTGATGAAAATCGATTAAGAGTGAATCTTTATTGCTATGCTAACCAGAATGTGGATTCTTTAAAGAGATATTGGCATAACGTTACAGATATCCCCTTGTCGCAGTTTATCAAGCCATATATAAGAAAAGATTTCCTACCGGAAAAGAAAGACAAAATGAAATATGGATTAGTTCATATCGTCTATTCTGATAAAAAATTATTTTTACAAATTAAGGAATGGATTAGTCAGTATTTAAATGAAACTATAAATTTGCCAGGATAGCTCAGTTGGATAGAGCACATCATTGGTAATGATGAGGTCGTGGGTTCAATCCCCACTCCTGGCTCATGGCGGTAAAAAAGAAACCATTTACTAAACTTCAGTGTTCAGAATGTAAAAGAATTAATTATTTCACTCACAAATCAAAAGAAATGGTTGAGAAAAAATTAGAATTGAAAAAGTTCTGTAAGTGGTGCCGAAAACATACTGTACATAAAGAGGCGAAGAAATAAATAAGGAAGGGGACGTGGTGAAATGGCTATCATGGAAATCTCCAAAATTTCTGTTCCAGGTTCGAATCCTGGCGTCCCCGCCAACTCAAATGCGCGCCCGCGGGCGCGCATTTGATATTTCCAATAAATCAAAACAAGTCCTTCTTACTTCTTTAAGGTTCCGGGTAGAGGCAATCCTAACTTTCCTAAATTACCAAAAATTGAAGCCAAAAGGGCAACCAATACTAGAACAAAGACTACTGGAACAATAAAAGCCAAAGAAGGCAGAGCGCTTCCAACCAATGCAATCACGGCAAAGCCGAAAACATAAGCCAAAACTGGTCCTTTCATAAAGTTACAAAGTTTCCCAAAAACAAATTCTTTCTTAACCAAGGCCGCAATAATCCCCACAACAACATCGATACTAAGTAAAATTACTATCCATTGCATTTGAGGGGTGGCGAATAAAGCTAAAATATCTAGCATTTTTTTAAATATTTTTAAGGTTTAAAATTTCGACCTTTTAATACCCGAGCATAGCGAAGGGTGAAGAAGAGATTTATCTCTTCGACTATTATTCAATCTTAACGCAGTTCCAGAATTAATTAAAATAAGTTATTCACAGACCGAGCTCCACACGCAGTGGAGCGAAGGTGAAGAAGAGAACGAAGCTCTCTTCGCAGCGGTTGATTTTTTACTAAAAATAAGTTATGATACTGATAATGAGCAAAAAGATAATTTTAATAATCATCATCGTTTTACTTTTAGCCATTGGCATTTACCAGGGTTTTCTTAAAGAAGAAAAACCCACTTTTACTTTAGCTGAAGTAGTTCGAGGAAATGTTTCCCAGGAAGTTGCCGAAACCGGCCAGGTTAAAAAAGGAGAAGAAATAAACCTCAGTTTTAAAAATTCTGGTAGAATTGAAAAAATATATGTTGAAGTAGGAGACCAAGTTGATTCGGGAGAAAATTTAGCCAAACTTGAAACAGCTGAGCTTGCTATTCAGCTTCAAGAAGCAAAAGCCGCCCTAGACGTAACTCAAGCAAAACTTAATAAACTATCAGCCGGGGCAACCCAAGAAGAAATTAAAATTGCCCAGACCGCAGTTGAAAATAGCCAAGTCTCTTTAGATACATCTCGCCAGGGTTTAAAAGATGCCAACGAAGACGCGTTAAATGTTTCAGATGATTCTTATTTAAAAATTTATAACGCTCTTAACGTAGCGGATTTAATTCAAAGAACTTATTTTACTAGTAACGATCAAGAAGGGATTAGGGTTAGAGAAAATAAAGACAAAATAGAATCAGCTACAGCCCAAGCGAAATCTTATTTAGACACAGCGAAATCTGATCCAGAAGATGAAAATATTGATACTGCCATTTCTGAAATGCAGCAGGCTTTAGACAAAACTTATAATGCTTTGGGAATTATTAGAGAAATTTGCGAAGAGCCAACCTACCGTAATTTAGTTTCATCTACTAATAAAACTTCTTTAGACACCCACCGAGGATATATTAACACCGCCATAACCAATCTTACCAATTCCCAACAATCAATCACTTCTGCCAAATTTGCAATTGAATCAGCTGAAGGCGTTCTTCAGGCAGCTGAGGATGATTTAGCTTTAAAAATAGTTCCGGCTAGACAAGAAGATATTGATTTATATCAAGCCCAAGTAAACCAAGCTCAGGCCCAAGTTCAGATTTTGGAAAATCAGAGTAGAGATGCTACCCTCAAAAGCCCTACTCAAGGACAAATAACAAAAATAAACAAAAAAGTAGGGGAAATGGCTCAGTCCGCCTTACAGGATGCAGCGATTACCCTTTTACCGGCCACTCCTTTTGAAATAGAAGTGGATATTTATGAAGAAGATGTGGTTAAAATAAATATCGGCAATCCAGTTGAAATATCTCTCGTTCCCTTTCCAGACAAAATTTTTAAAGGAAAAGTAATCTCAATAGATCCTGCAGAAAAAATAGTTGAAGGTGTTGTTTACTATGAGACCTCAATTGATTTTGAAGAGATGCCAGACAACCTAAAACCCGGTATGACAGCAGATTTAGTTATTCAAGCTGCCTTAAAAGAAAACGTTTTGGTTATTCCAGAGGATGCCTTACATGAGAAAGATGACAAGAGGACAGTGCAGGTTTTTCAAGATGGAGAAGTAAAAGATAAAGAAATTGAAATTGGACTTATTGGTAGCAATGACTTAATTGAGGTCATTTCTGGATTAGAGGAGGGCGAAGAAGTAATTTTAGAATAAAATGCCAGAAAAACCAATAATTCAGCTAGAGAATGTCTGGAAGGTTTATCAATTGGGAAAAGTAGAACTGACTGCTTTAAAAGGTATAAGCCTCGATATTAATCGAGGCGATTTTGCGACCATTATGGGTCCTTCGGGTTCCGGAAAATCAACTCTTTTAAACATGATTGGGGCTTTAGATTTTCCCACCAAAGGTAAAGTCTTTTTAAAAGGAAAAGATATTGCATCACTTTCTGAAAATCAATTATCTCAACTTCGAGGAAAAACCATCGGCTTTGTTTTTCAGGAGTTTAATTTATTGCCAAATTTAGATGTTTTAGAGAATA
>CAZWEN010000028.1:0-7440 GCA_964632775.1 uncultured Candidatus Saccharibacteria bacterium
AAAATACAACTTGAAGGATAAAAAAATAAATAATCCAGAGGAACGGCTTGCTTTCGAAAATTATTTTAAAAAATAATTAAAATTTAGCCAAAAATCAGCCCGAAAGGCTGGTTTTAATTTCGGGGGCTTGACAAATAATTAGGGGGGAGTTAATCTGATGGTAGCTTAACAAATGCTAAAAATAAACTTAAACTTGTTAAGTTAAATACTATGACTGAACAAGAAAAAATCTTAAATGAACGGCTTTCTGAATTTAATAAGCGATTGGGAGTAGTTATATCGCTTCTGTTGCGCATCATACCCAAGGAGGAAAGGGGCATCAGTTTGAAAGAACAGGTAAGGATATTGGATAGTCTTGGCATCCGACCGCGTGACATAGCAGATATTTTAGGTCGTACCCCGACTCATATTAGTAAGGAGTTGGCGGGGCTCCGCAAGGAAAAGACAAAAAAACATGAGCAAGAACAATAATTCTCAAACAAGTCAAAATAATGGTATGGAAAGAAGGCTTGAAGCTATTGTTGCGCTTCTATCTGAGTCATTGCCGCAGAATAACAAAATGGCCGAACGAGCAAAGGATAAAGCGGCGGTAGCGCTTCTTAAGGCCGGTGTTTCCCAAGATGAATCCGCCAAATTATTGGGAATAAAGCGTGGTCGAGTAACAAAAATAGCAAAAGTTTTAAAAATATGAAAGATCAAGAACTATTTGAACAAGTCTCAAAAAAGTTAAGTGCACTCATAGCCCTCTCGTTTGTGAAAGAAGCCAATAAGATGACTGCCGAAGAAGGTGTAAGATTACTCAAGCGCTTCGACTTAAGTAATCAAGATATGGCAGACATATTAGGGACCACAAAACCAACGGTCGAAGTACTCAAAAGTCGAATTAAAAGTAAAAAAAATAAATAATATGGATCAGAAAGTAAATCAGTTATTAGAGGATATAAAAAAATTACTTATTCTGGCTTTAGCAGAACGAAATGTGAAAGGTAAGCGCATCGCGGATGTACTCGGCGTTGATCCAGCAATTGTAAGTAGAGTACTTGCCCCCAAAGATAAGCAAAAAAAGTAAGAAATAAAAAACAATAAATGAGCAGGCCGCCAATTTTTAATAAAAAGATAATTAATAAGATTGCTAAAAAAGCGGGGAAATCGGATTTGGCAGTTGTTAAAAGTGTCAGCGCCTTGGCCTCAAGGAGGAATATTGCTCCTGAAATGGCCCTTATTATAACTGCAAATAAATATAAAATTGGCTCGTCTTTAGTGCTCAAAAAGTTGAATCCGTATCAACAAACGCAACTAAACACTGAAATTAGAAAAAAAAGTGTTTCTGGCGACAGTAGTCGTTCTAGAAAGAAAAATATAAAGCCTGTAGTTGACATCAAAAGTGAGTTTGGTGACCCGTACTTACCGAATTCTTTATACTCAAATATCCCGTCTGAGGGATATTCTATTATGTTTACTTTGGAAAACTCTATTCGGATGTTTATCAGTAGAATATTTTTCGATGCTTCCGGAAAAAACTGGTGGGATCAGCTTCAAAGTAAAAAATCTTTAAAGGGAATAGTTACGAAAGTTTCAGAGAGAAAGGCAAAAGAATCAGAGAATTGGTATCATTCAAAAAGAGGAGTTCACGAAATTTATTACACTGATTACGAAAATTTGTTACAAATTATAAGAGTATTTGATTCTATTTTCTCAAAATTCTTTAAAAAAGGTGCGGCAAAAAATTTAATTAGTAAATTGGGAGAACTTGGACCAACGAGGAATGTTATTGCTCACAATAATCCTATAACGGGAAAAGATTTAGAGCGGCTGAAGGTTCATGCTCGTGATTGGTTTGCATATATGCAATATCTTTACTCACAAAATCAAAATTTAGCCTAAAATAAAAATGAATAATTTTCTTTGGCCAATTCTCGGAGTATTAACTATTATTTTACTAATAATTTTTTGGCGAAAAAAGAATGCTGTTTGGGGAGGGTTTACTTTGGGTATTATTATCGGACTCATAATCGCCATTCTTTATTTATTTAAAGGGAAGGGATTTGATTTGTTCATTATCGGTAAGGGTGCAATATTAGGGACGATGATTGGATTTGTCGCAGAATTATTAGGGAAGATTTCCGATTCTATCAAAAAGTCTAAAATTAAATAAATCTATGGAAGAAAACTTTAGAGAAAAATGGAAAAAAAGGATGAAAGAATTGGGAATGCATATCTTAGATAAAAAAGCAGAAGAAGACCTTTTGAAAGAATTAGAGGAAATGGAATCTGATAAAGAAAGAAATACATTTCTGGTGAGTCTATATCATAGTCCCCAAGCAAAGAGAGAAAGATTTGGTTGTATTATGTGGATTATCATAATTGTAGGCATAACCCTCTTTTTCTTACTGAGATGAAATCTATGAAAGAAAAAATTAAGAAAATAAATATATTTTATGGGATATAAATCAATTTTAAGATCAGCGATATCGGCTTCTGATAGAGCCGCAAAACAAGCAGAACGAAAAGAAAGGCAAGAGTTAAGGGAGCAAGAAAGAATACAGAGAAAAATTACGAAAGTAAATGAAGCAATGGAAAAAGTTATTCAGGCGCTTGAAGACATTTATGCAAAAGGGAAAATAGATAAAGCTCGACACGGAGAGCTTAAAAAACGTAAATCTGATATTTCACTAGAGCTTATTGTTATCGCAAAAACCCCAGGCATTTCGTTAGCTAAACGCTATATAACTGGCGCGATAGATAAAGATGAGTTCGAAAAAATACAAAAAGATTTATTTCCGCCAGAGTTATTTGAAGAGAAAAGAATTATTAACGAAAGTATCAGCAATATTGAGAAAGAATTAAAAAAATTCCGTGAGAGTTGTAAAAATAATAAAGAAAACGAATGCCAATACTGTGGCAAAGAGAAGTCTCTTTTTAATCCATTAAAGATTGAAGATGGTTTAAGATTATGTGGAAAATGTAGATCATGATTACTAAACGTGCAAAATTATAAAGGGTTTTCGGGTAACTATTTTACGGTATCTCCAATGAAAATTACCTTTAGTAACATTGATAATGGTATTAAGGTGGATGTTAATTTAAAAAATGAACTATTATAATAACTAAAATTTAGCCCGAAGTTGAAAAATCTAAATTATGTCCAATAAGAGCAATATAATTGAAGATACACTTTCTCGGAGGCTTTTTGCTAAAAAAATTGTCGACGAAATTATAAGTAACCATGTAGACGAAAATAAAACTAATTTATTTTTCGCTATTTCTGGTAAGTGGGGAACAGGAAAAACAAAAATATTAAAAATTATTCAAGAGATTTTAACTCAAAAGGGTTTTTCAGTAATTTGGTTTAATCCCTGGCAATATTCCCAAGAAGATATTTCTCTAAGAAGAGCTTTTTTAAAAAAAGTAAAAGAAAAATTAAACCCTAGTTTCGATATAGATGATTTTTATTATGATCGTACAAAAACAGAAATTGATTGGGCTTTATTTTTTGCTTTAATGTTTATTGCATTTTGTTTGTTTAAATTTACATCTAATTACTTACAAAATTTGCTTAATCAAAGCCTTATCTTTTTATTCTTTACAGCGTTATTGATACCGTTATTCTTGAAAATTATTTCGTTTGGTAAAAAGAGTGCAAAAATCTCTACAGCCGAAGAATTTGAAGAAAAATTTAATCAATTAATAGGCGATAACAAAAAAATTGTTATTCTCATAGATGACCTAGATAGATGTTCCCCAAAGACTGTCAAAAAAATTCTTGATTCTCTTAGGACTTTCTTTTACCATGACAGTTGTTCATATGTTATAACTGGAGACCATACGGTGATAGAACGATACGCTGGAGACGAATTAAATGTTCAGCCAGTTTTCAAATTAGAGAATGAAGACAGACCAAATGGTAAGAAAATTATTGATGAGGAAGCTACTGTAAGAAAAAAAATCCAAGAGGGCAGAAGATTTTTAAAGAAACTATTTGATGTATATTGGCCTATTCCATTACCAACGAAGGCTAAGATTGACGAATTTGTAGAAGACGAAATAAAAAAAAGTGATATTGATTTCCCTTCTATAGATAAAAAAGAGATAAAGGATATTTTAACTAATGATCAGTATTTTGAGCGCAATCCCCGTCATATTATTAGAAACCTTACGTCGACACGATTCGCAATCGGCTGTGCTGAGCAAAAATTATTAGAGACAATAGATGCAGAGAAAAAAGATACTGGAGAAAACCCAGAAGTAAGAAAAATCTTTAAAATAGATAAGCAGAGAATGAAAGACATAAAGAAACGCCCCGCCTTAATGGCAAAAACTTTACTGATCCAAGATTTATTCTATCCACTATTTGAGGAGTTATGTAGGGTTCCTTCAGAGATTATTACTCATGAAAGGGAGCTTCGCCATGGAAAAACAGTTGATCAATTGACTATAAATGGTAGGAAATTAAACGAAAACGAATTTTTTATAGACCAAAAAGAGGTAGAGTTATATTGTAGTTTAATAAAAACCCCTCCTCAATTTACTGATCCCGAAACGGATTTTATCCTTTATGAAGTTGTAAGTTTCTTATCGCTCTCTGGCTTTTCTGGCTTACCTTCTACTGTAGGTCCAGAAGAGGGTAAATTTTTAGATTATTTAAAAAAGGGTCAGCTCACCACGAACGATAAATTAATAGAATTATTAAAGACCACACCGTCTGAAAGAAATGAACAATTGATAGAAAGTACACTTATTGCTTTCGATTCGTCACAAAATGAAGAAGAAAAAATAAATATTATAATAGAAAGCCTTAAGATTTCTATTCAATTGGACGATTGGGTTAGTGGATTACCTAAATGGTTTGATAAAATAAATAATCTTTCTCCAGCTGGTCAAGAAAAGGTTAAAAACCAATTCATGCAAGCAGTGTTAATTAAGGATCCGAACCTGATAAAGATAATTAAAGAAAGAAAGCCGGAATTTATAGAAGAGACATGGCAAATTTTGGAAAACACGAAAAGTTTAGAGAAATTTAATCCAGAAAGTGAAGAAATATTGACTCAGATCGCGCTTGACGATTTAGATATTATACCTCCTAGATTAAAGGCAACCGAATCACTACTGGGTTTATTAGATGATAAAAATAAAAAACAAATAGTATCAAAAATCCAAAACAGTATTAAAAATTTAGCAATTGCCAAGAGCTATTTAGAACAATTGAAAGGGCAAGGATTATTAAAGGGCGAGGTGTGCCAACTCGTAAAAGAAAATATTAAAAAATTAATTCCCCGAGAACCAAAAAGTATAGAGTGGTTGATTGAAAACGAGGTTCTTCTTTCAGAATTTGATTTTCTTGAAGAGCTTAGAGACAATATCTTTAATTTAAGAAATGAAAACTTAGAATTTTTGATGAAAATCATTCAGTACCACAAACAACTAAAATTCGATGGAGAAAGAAAATCACAGACACTTGATTCACTTGTTAAATTCATAGAGGAAACCAAGGATTTTGATATTTTAAACAATGGTGACGTCATTAGTTTTATCACCGAAAAAGAGGAAAAGAAAAAAGTTTTTGAGATGATAACAAAAATAGTTGAAGACGATAAAGAGAAAAGTGCTGTGAGAGAATTGGCAATATCATCACTAGATAAAAATAATAAAATTTGGGACGAGATAACTAAAGAGGATATTAGTGAGTCATTACAAATATTAAAAAAATTAAAACTTAATAAAAAATTGAAGGAATTAAATAAAAAGAAGAAAGAAGTTTTGTCTACTTGGAGCTAGAAAAATAAAAGAAGGTTAATGTTACGTGGACTAGAAAAGAATGTCGCATAAGGTATATTATCCGCTATTTAGGCGGTTTTTTATATATCTTGACAAATTAAATTAAGTGTTTTAAAATGTCTTATTAGGCTTTTTTGTAATAAAGAAGCGAAATGCTTTGCAAATAGCCAGTCATGCATAAAAAAAGGAGGTAATATGCAGACAGAATAGCAGTACCTTTACATTTACATTGGGATTTTAAGAAATTCAGAAAAGGAGAGTGAAAGTCATGGGAAAGAAAACGCAAGAAGCATTGCAACCACCTAAAGTCGTTTATCCGGAAATCAATTTCTGGAGCAGGAGAAACGCAAAGCGAAATCCATTGCGAGTCATTAACCCCGGTGATTTTCCCCGGAAGAGCATTCTCGACAGCTTAGGGATACTTGGTTCTCCCTTAGTAGAAGGCTTTGGGACTTCTGATCCCGAAGAAATCAAACGGCGCCAGAAGGTAGTGCGTTACCTGGTTGAACACCCCGAGTTAAGCATGTGGCTTGAGGATACATATTGCCAGTCTCCATTACCTTTTCATGAGGGTGCTTTTCTCCATTACTTCGACCCGGAGAGAGAATACAGTCCATATTGGCAGCTCGTTCACGATTTGGTGAAATTCCTCAGCACAGGAGGGCCTTTGCCGGCCAATCTCAAGGCGTTGCTCGACGTCCTAGAGAAGAGTCTCGTCTTGGAAGACTACGAGCGTCAGTTGGGCCAGGTAATTTCGGAGAGAGTGAAAAATATTGCTGTGATCGAAGGAATAATGAGCTTTGAGGTCGCCATGGAGCAGGAGAGCCCCTTTACCAGAAAGTCCCCTTGGAAGATAACTAATCTTGTGATTGAGAAAAGCTCAGTCCACGGTCACCGGATGTTCTCACTTTCCCTGGCGGAAGTCGAACTCCGTGCGTATCCCTCATGGGCCCGCGACAAGAAAAGTTTCCGAAATTCTATAGGTCTGGGGAATTTAGCCTGCTGGGGAGTTGACCGCCTCAACGAGAGGAAAAGGCAAAAGGCCTCCCAGAATATGGTCATTACTTAAGCAACAAGTGGCCTCATCTCTGACATCAGGTCGGGCCTGCTAAAAAGGTTCGGTCACTTTACCTGGATGGACCCGATGTTTGATAAAAGCCAGCTAAATGTTTACTTCTCATATTCAAGAAAAGGGCTTCAGTTGCGGATCATTTCCTGGGAAACTAAGCCTTTTGATCCGGGAGTGACATTCGATTTTGCTGACTTCGCGGGTTACTCGGAAAAAAGAATAGCCCTAATCGAGCAGGCACGGCAAAAGCTTATTAAGAAAGCCACGGAACAGCGCATGAAGATTGAATCCGGCTTGTTAACAGCCAGGGTTGAAAGACGGAGCCCAAAAATATTTAAAGCACCTTTCTTTGTGGATTCGCCCTACACTGACCGAGAGCATCGGTGGTTTGCTATTTCCAATCTCTATGACAGTGTAATGTTGCGCTCCGTTGTATCGGCACTTAACCGCCACCGGGAATTCTTCGACGAGAAGGCCGAGGGACTGAGAAAGATAGCTTTTCTTGCCAACAGATTGTCCCAAAAGGCCCGGGATCTTGGCTCGCCGTTATGTTGGCCCGAACTGGCTCCTGATGGCCAGAATGTGGTAACGTTTGA
>CAZWEN010000029.1:0-7177 GCA_964632775.1 uncultured Candidatus Saccharibacteria bacterium
TTATGCGCGAGCTGGTACCAGAAGCAAAGCACATGTTAATACCCTATCAGCGTGGTTACCCAATTGTAAATAGCCAATTAGAGGCGTTGGGTCCGGTGGCGGCAGCCGCGGGTGTGACATTGACCGAGCTTCCCGCCGACAATGCGGCAGAGATTAAGGCCGGTCTAGAGGCGCTCGCTGCATCAGGCGATATTAGCATAGACGCAATTCTGATTATACCCGAACCTCTTGGCGTGACGGCTGAACCCTTTTTCGAAATGGCCCGCTTTGCGGCTGAACATGGGATTCCGATCGGTGGGGCTTTGATGGAGGTGGGGGGCTATGGGTCTCTTTTTGACATTGGCATTGACCACTTCAAAACAGGCGAACAAGCAGCACCATTAGCTGATAAGGTTCTCAAAGGTACTCCGGCTGGCACAATCATGGTTGTCTCATCCGAGAGCTTCCTGAAATTCAACTACAAATTGGCTCAAGAGTTGGGACTGGAGGTGTCCGAAGGTTTGCTGGAGGGGGCAATTGAGGTAATTCATTAAGATGCCAAATCTTAAAGTAAGCCCCGTTAGAAACCCTACTCAGAAAAATTTTGGTAAAATTTTTCTGGTATACATTAACTAAAGTAATTGCAAAATTAAAACAGTCTTTTATAAAGCATAAAGTAAATTATTATGGCAATTTCTAGTGCGGCAAAAAAGACAAGGAAATTCCGAAGTTTGACAGCAACTTTAATTATTGCTTTTTTAACCTTGAGCGTAGTAGTCCTACTGATTGCCAGCAGCCTGCAGATGTATTTCAGTTTCCAAGCCCAACAAAAAGTCATTGTCAATTGGCAGCAACTCACAGCTCAAAACGCAGCCAATACGGTTAGGGGTTTTATTCTAGAGAAATTTAGTATTTTAGAAAAGGCGGGCACTCTTGGTAACCTGGCCGCTGCCAGCCTGGAAGAAGAGAAATTGACCTTAGAGAGGTTGCTGGGCAAAGAGTCTTCATTTCGCCAGCTAGTTCTATTAGATGCCCAAGAGCAGGAGTTAATAAGAGTCTCTCGTCTATCAAAATTATTATCAGAACAAATAATGGAGTATAACAAAAAAGAACTGTTTTCTAAAGTGAGCCGGAAAGAAACATATATCAGCCCTGTATATATTGATAAAATAACCAGCGAACCAATGATGACAATAGCTGTTCCGGTCACCGATACTTTCGGCGATTTTAAAAAAATATTGATGGCTGAAATGAACTTGAAATTCATGTGGGATTTAGTAACAGGGATAAAGATTGGTAAGGAAGGCCTGGCCTATGTGGTTGATGAGAATGGTAACCTAATAGCCTTTGGTGATATTAGCCGGGCTTTAAGAGGAGAAAATTTAATCAATCTCGAGGAGGTAAATGAATTTGTGCAGGGTGTCATTGGAAGAGAGGCTATTGTGTCAAAGGGTATTCAAGGTACCTATGTCGCGACTACTCATGTAGCGCTCGGCGTACCCAATTGGGCGGTTGTAATTGAATTGCCGGTTATGGAGGCATACAGAACTGTAATTCAGGGCCTTGAGATATCGTTATTGGTCATGCTCCTAAGTCTTGCCTTGGCCATCATACTCGGTATCTATCTTTCAAAAAGAATTACAAAACCAATAATAAGTCTAAGAGATGTAGCAATTGAAATTGGTAAAGGAGATTTGACCAAGCGGGCGGAAATAGTATCAAGAGATGAAATTGGACAGCTCTCTGCAGCCTTTAATGAAATGACCGATAAATTACAAGCATCTTATGAACGTTTGGAAGAGAAAGTTAAAGAAAGAACTAAAGAATTAGAAGAAGCAAGGGCTTCTCTGGAAATAAAAGTTGAAGCCAGAACAAAAGAATTAAAGGAGCTTACCGAAAGCCTCGATGAGCAGGTTAAAGAAAGGACGAAAGAACTTCAGGGGAAAGTGGAGGAATTAGAAAAATTCCATCGATTAGCAGTTGGCCGAGAACTAAAAATGATTGCCTTAAAAGAAGAAATTAAAAGATTAAAACAAAAGGGTGAAAAACAATTATAAAGTCACAAAAGAAGACCTTAAAAAAGTATTTTCAAGCCCGATTAGAATAAAAGGGATGTCCTTAAAGGGAGGGATTATTAAAGTAATTGAAGAGATGTTTGGAGAAAAGGGATTAAGGGTAATTGAAAAAGAATCTAAAATTCTAGGACTGCCCTTTGTTTCAGAAAAAATACAGGAATCAGAGTGGTATCCCGCCGGTATATTCATCGAAATTTATTATATTTTACAGGAAAAATTTAATTTCAAAAAAAAAGATTTCGCTGAACTTGGAGAAAAGGTGGCAAAATTTTCTCCCGCAATCAGATTATTAATGAAATACCTTGCTATCCCTGAAAAAATAGCCAAAATTGCTGCTCCCAGATTGTGGCGAAGGTTTTTTGATGTTGGCGAAGCCGAAGTCTGCGAATTTAAGGACTCTAAAGTGGAAGGTTTTTTAATTGTTAGAATAAAAGATTTTAAATTGCATCCTTTGCATTTTTTGTATTTGGGCCATTTTTTCTTAGGGATGACCAAGTTGGTGAAAAAATTTAAAGAAGCTACAGTCAAAGAAACTAAATCTCCTTTTAGGGGTGATAAATATCAAGAATATTTAATAAAATGGAAACATTAGAAACCTATGGAGAAAAAATCTACAGAAATTAACATTCCTTCAATTGAGGAATTAAAAAAATAGTGGAATTTCCAGGGAAGGTGAGAGGTGCTGCTTTTAAGGGGCATGTGGAATATATTTTAGAGAAAAAAGGGGAAGAGGGGCTAAGGAAGGTAGAAAAAGAAATAGAGCGTTTGGGTTATCATATAGAATATAAAAAAATAAGAGAGACTGAATGGTATCCAGCAGGTCTAGCAGCGGTTTCTTCCTACGCTGTCGTCACTACCTTTAATTGGGGAAAGAAAGAATTAATCAATATGGTCCAAGTGTCACCAAAAGTTTCTTTTATTCTTAGGTTTTTTATGAGATATTTTGCTGCTCCTGAAAAAATGTTTAAAATAGGCGTCTCTAGAATGTGGGAGAGATATTATAACGTTGGCTCACTTGAAGCGATTGATTTCAAGAGAACTAAAAAAGATGGATATGCTGTTATGCGATTAAAGAATTTTAAATTACACCCCTCTTATTGTTTCTGTCTTGGCTATTTTTTTTATAGGGGTATTTAAATTAGCAGAACCAAAATTTAAGGAAATAACTGTTGAAGAAACCAAATGTATGTTTAGAGGAGATGATTATCATGAGTATTTAATGAAGTGGACCTATTGGTAAAAAAATTTATCTATGGCTGAAAAAAAATTTTACAAAGAAGAATTAAAAATATTAAAAGAAGACTTTGATGATTTAAAGGTATATTTAGATGAAATAAGAAATATTTTGCCTATCTCAGTTTGTACCTTAAGTTCTTTCTGGGTTATAGTTGATATTAATAGAACTGCTGGAACTCTTATTGGATATAAACCCCTAGAGATAATTGGTCAATCTATTGATTTTATTTTTCAGAAGAAACAGGAGCTAGAGAAAATAAAAGAAAAAGCAGAGAGGGGGAAAAGGGTTATTACCGAGGAAACACTTTTAACGCCAAAAAATAAAAAAGAGATACTGGTAAGTATTTCTATAGTTGGTAGAAAGGATCGCGAGGGGAATCTAATTGGTTATTTTCTAAGCATCGCCGACATCACCGAAACTAAAAAATATCAAAAGAAACTCGAGGAAAGAACCAAAGAATTAGAAAAAGCCAGAGCTACCTTAGAGATAAAAGTTAAAACCAGAACCAGAGAGTTAAAAGAATTGGCCGAAAGCCTTGAAGAAAAAGTAAAAGAAAGAACAAAAGAATCGGAGAAAAGAACAAAAGAATTGGAAGAATCAAGGACTGCCTTGATGAATATGCTTGAAGACGTAGAAGAATCGAGAAAAGCTTTGATTAATATGTTAGAGGATGTGGAGGAGGCTCGAGGGAAAGCAGAGGAAGAGAAAAATAAAACCTTGGCCGTTATTACAAATTTTGCCGATGGGCTTTTAGCTCTTGATAAAGAAAACAAACTCTCTTTAATTAATCCCCAGGCCGAGGTTTTTTTTGATGTGAAAAGCAGAGATATAATCGATAGACCAATTTTGGAATTAAGCACCTTCCCGACTATTGAACCCGTGGTGAAATTAGTAGGAAAAGAAATAAAGGGAGTTTTTAGAAAAGAAGTCCGGATTAGAGAAGATTTAGTTTTAGAAGTGAGCACCATTCCGGTAACGAGAGAAGAGGAGAAATTGGGGACTTTAATTATCTTACATGATGTCACCAGGGAAAAGACGATTGAAAGAATGAAAACTGAATTTGTTTCCCTGACTGCTCACCAGTTGAGGACGCCTCTTTCAGCAATTAAGTGGACGCTGCGAATGCTTTTGGATGGCGATCTCGGCAGAATAACTGAGGAGCAAAAGGATTTTCTTGAAAAAACCTACAAATCCAATGAAAGGATGATTACTTTAATTAATGACCTTTTGGATGTAACCAGAATTGAAGAGGGGAGATATCTCTACAAACCAGTTCTGACCGATACCGAGCCAATTGTTCAATTTGCCATAAATTCCCATAAGGAGGAGATTAAAAAGAAAAAAATAAAATTCGAATTTAAAAAACCAGAAGAGGAACTGCCAAAGATTAAATTAGATGTGGAAAAGATAAGGTTAGCGATTGATAACCTTATCGACAATGCTATTAGATATACTCCAGCTTATGGGAAAGTAACGGTCTCATTAGAATATAGAAAAGGGGTAATAGAATTTTCAATAAAAGATACCGGAGTTGGAATCCCCAAAGACCAACAAGGGAGGGTATTTACCAAGTTTTTTCGAGCGGCCAATGTAATGAGAATGGCAACTGAAGGATTCGGCTTGGGCCTTTTCATCACTAAAAACATTATTGAGGCTCATGGTGGCAAAATCTGGTTTGAATCAGAAGAGGGCAAGGGTACCACTTTTTATTTCACTCTATCTGTAAAGGAAGAATTCGGTGAATTTTTAAAAGAATTCTAAACGGTTGACTATTGCCCACTTGACAATAAAAAGGTAAAATATTACTAGGAGATGATTTTTGTGGATTTTTAATAAAATTTTAGTTATAATAAATCTATGGCAAAAAAAATTTTATTAGTCGAAGACGAAGAGATTATGATTAATCTCCTTCAAAAAAAATTAATCCGAGAGGGGTATGAAATTTCGGTTGCCAGAAATGGAGAAGAGGGATTAAAAGCAATGAGAGAAGTAAAGCCCGATCTTATTTTGCTGGATATTATTATGCCAAAAATGGGAGGTTTTGAGGTAATGGAGGAGATGGGGAAAGATAAAAATTTGAAAGACATTCCTGTAATTGTTATCTCGAATTCCGGTCAACCGGTAGAAATTGACAAAGCCCAAAAATTAGGAGCAAAGGATTGGCTGATTAAAACTGAATTTGATCCCCAAGAAGTAATTGACAAAGTAGTAAAACAAATAGGTAAATAAAATAATAATATGGCAAAGACAATTCTTATAGCAAGGATCTTTCGTTTCGTTCAAGATTCTTTTAATCAAAAACCGAGCTTCCGAAAGAAGCGAAGGTGGAAAAGAGAATGAAGTTCTCTTTGACTACTTATTATGAAAAAAATTTTGATAATCGAAGATGATAAATTTTTAAGGGAGTTAATCACCCAGAAACTTATTAAAGAAGATTTTGAAGTTTCTGAGGCGATTGATGGTGAAGAAGGAATAAAAAAAATAAAAGAGGAAAAACCAGATTTAATTTTACTTGATTTAATTTTACCTGGTATTGATGGATTTGAAGTTTTATCCCGAATGAAAAAAGAATTAACTTTAGCTTCAATCCCAGTAATTATTCTTTCCAATCTTGGCCAAAAAGACGATGTAGAAAAAGGATTGAAAATGGGAGCGATTGATTACCTAATTAAGGCCCACTTTACTCCCAGAGAAATTATCGATAAAATCAAAGCAGCCCTAAAATGAAGCATGCCTGAGTTACCAGAAGTAGAAACAACAGTTCGAGATTTAAAAAAGAACCGAGCACATAAAATTTATGTGCTTGGTTTATTAATGTATGCCTGAGTTACCGGAAGTCGAAACAATTAAAAGAGACTTGGAAAGTATAATTGTAGGTAAGAAGATTAAAGACGTAGAGGTAAAGAGAGCTAAAACCATTAAAGAGCCAAGTGTAGAGAACTTTATTAAAAGGGCGCAAAATCAAGAGATTAAAGGGATTTCTCGCCGAGGTAAGATGCTTATTTTAAAATTTTCTAATCAGTATTTAGTTGTTCATTTACGGATGACTGGTCAGATTATTTATGGCGATAAGCAACAAGAAAGTAAAGTCGCTTTTCGTCTTTCCGATGGGAAGTATTTAAATTTTCTTGACCGACGGGTAATGGGAGAGATAAGGTTAATTAATAATTGGCGAGAATTACCATTCATCCAGAAGATAGGGCCCGAACCCTTAGAGAAAGAATTTAGCTTGGAGAAATTTCAGGAAATACTCAAAGGGAAGAAGGCACAGATAAAGCCTCTTTTAATGGACCAAAGCTTCATTGCCGGTATTGGTAATCTCTACGCTGCAGAGATATTATTTAGGGCAAAGGTAAGCCCTCTTCGTCTCACCAATAGCTTAAACCCGGCAGAACTTAAAAAAATTTATCAAGCAATTAAAGAGATTTTACGAGAAGGGATTAAATATCGGGGTTCATCAGTGGATACCTATCGCGATGCCTATGGTAAAAAGGGGAATTTTGCGCAAAGACTCCAGGTTTATAATCGGGCAGGACGACCTTGTTTTAGGTGTGGAACCCTTATAAAAAAAATAGATTTAGGCGGACGCGGAACATATTTTTGCCCTGAATGCCAAAAGTGAGGTAGTCAAAGAGAACGAAGTTCTCTTTTCCACCTTCGCTCCGCTGCGTGCGGAGCTCGTCTATGATTATTTTTCTTTACGGCCCGGATTTTTATAGGTCACGTCGGAAATCTCTAACAGGGACAGAAAATTTAATTTAAAAAACAATATGTTCGCCCAATTGGTAATGCTTTCAACAATTATTTTACTTTCCTTAGTTGGAAGTAAAGCTCTTAAAACAAGCCAGCGAATAAGTTATTTCCCCGGGAAAATGCTATCGCTAGG
>CAZWEN010000030.1:0-6870 GCA_964632775.1 uncultured Candidatus Saccharibacteria bacterium
AGAGAAAAAAGTTAAGCCAGGAATTACTACTAAAGAATTAGACAGGGTCGCCGAGACCCTGATTTTTAAATCTGGAGGAGAACCTAATTTTAAAGGCTACGAAGGTTATCCTGCTACTCTATGTACTTCAATCAATGAAGAACTTGTTCATATTGTACCTTCTCAAAGAAAATTAAAAGAAGGAGATATAATTTCTTTAGACCTTGGGATGAAGTATCAGGGCTATCATTCAGATATGGCCATTACCTTGCCGGTAGGGAAAATTTCCCCGGAAGCCCAAAGATTAATTCGAGTAACAAAAAAGTCTCTTAAAAGAGGAATTAAAAAAGCAAGACCCGGAAATACTTTTGGCGATATTGGAAATACTATTCAAAGATATGTTGAGGGTCAAGGATTTAATGTGGTTAGAGACCTTTGCGGTCATGGCATTGGTAAAGAACTTCACGAAGAGCCTAAAATTTTAAATTATGGCAAGAGGAGAACCGGTCCAGAAATAAAAGAAGGGATGGTATTTTGCTTAGAGCCAATGGTCACAGTAGGGGATTGGAAATTGAAAAAATCAAAAGACGGTCATGGCTTTGAAACCCAAGATGGTTTCCTATCATGCCATTTTGAACACATGATGGTAGCAACTAAAAATGGCTGTCAGGTTTTAACAAATATGCTAAAATAGTTTAATGCCTAATAGAATTTATCTTTCGGTTATCATCCCGGCCTATAATGAGGAAAAGCGATTGCCGAAAACCCTGGAAGAGATTGATAAATATTTGAGGGGAAAAGATTACGATTATGAAATTATTGTGGTTAATGATGGTTCAAAAGACAAAACAGTTGAGGTCGCCAAAAGTCTCATCCCAGAGATTAAAAATTTAGTAGTTACCGGCTACAAAAAAAATCGAGGAAAAGGTTATGCTGTTCGCTTCGGGATGTTAGAAGCAAAAGGGGATTACAGATTATTTGCTGATGCTGATAATTCAACCTCCATCGATCACGTTGAAAAAATGTGGCCAGAGTTTAAAAAAGGATTTGAAGTTGTTATTGGTTCAAGAGATATAAAAGGAGCAATTTTAGATCCACCCCAACCTTGGATAAGAAAGCTAATCTTAGGAGAAGGTTTTAAATTATATAGAAAAATAATTATTGGTCTCTGGGGGATTGAAGATACTCAATGTGGATTTAAATGCTTTACTAAAAAGGCAACTGAAAAAATTTTTCAAAAATGCAGAATTAACCGCTTTGCTTTTGACCCAGAAATTTTGGTTATTGCCAAAAAATTAGGATATGAAATTAAAGAAATTCCAATATATTGGAAAAATGACCCAGAAAGCAAAGTAAAATTTAAAAGTATAATTAAGATGGCTTTGGATTTAATTAAAATAAGGTTAAATTTAATTAAAGGACTATATGGTTAGACCTAAAAAATCAAAATTAAAATTTCCTTCAGAATTGCGTTTTGATTTAATATCAAAAGACTGGGTGGTTATTGCTACCGGTAGAGCAAGGAGACCGGAAACCTTTAAAAAAGAGAAAAGAAAAACAGAAGAATTGTCTTCCCAAAAATGCCCATTTTGTAAAATTGCTACCCAGGAGGCTCCCACCCTTATTTTTTCTAATGGTAGAAAAGTATCTCTGAAACAAGGGATTCCTAAAAATTGGACAACAATTTCCATTCCGAATAAATACCCGGCTTTTATTCCTTATCCCAAATTAGAAGAAAGAAAAGAAGGAGAATTTTATCAAAAAATGAATGCTGCCGGTTTCCATGAGGTAGTAGTTACCAGAGACCATCAAAAATCTTTGGGCCAATTTAAAATAGAAGAAGTGAAAGAGGTGATAGATGTTTATCAGCAAAGATATTTAGATTTAATGAAAGAAAATTTTGTTAATTATGTTTCAATTTTCCATAATCATGGCCTAGGGGCTGGAGCTTCAATTTCTCACCCTCATTCCCAAATAATCACCATTCCTTTAATTGATGTTGATTTAAATAAGGCACTTTTGAATTCGGAAAATTACTATAAAAAAACCGGAAAATGTATTTATTGCCAGATGAATAATTGGGAGCAAAAAGTAAAGAAAAGGATTGTTTTTGAAAATGAAAAATTTTTAGTGATTTGTCCTTTTGCTTCCAAATCGGCCTTCCAACTCATTATTTCTCCCAAAGAACATTCTCCTTATTTTGAAAAAGCTACCCAAGAGGAGAAATGGCAATTGGCCGAAGCCTTTCAGGTCGCCCTAAAAAAGCTTTACCGAGGGTTAAACGACCCAGCTTATAATTTCTATTTACACACTGCTCCTTGCGATGGCAAAAAATATCCTTATTATCATTGGCATTGGACGATTTTGCCTAAAACGGCAGTTTGGGCTGGATTTGAACTTGGAGCGAGAATGGAAATTTCCACTATTGAACCTGAAAAAGCGGCCGCTTACTTGCGAAGTCAATGAAGCCATTAATCGTTGCAAATTGGAAATGTAATCCTATAACTTTAAAGGAAGCTAAGAAGCTTTTTAATTTGGTAAAAAAAGGAGTTAAGAATTTTAAAAATGCTGAAGTAGTAATTTGCCCACCATTTTTATACATCTCAAATCTCAAATCTCAAAACTCAAATATAAAAATAGGGGCTCAAAATTGTTTTTGGGAACAAAAGGGAGCTTTTACTGGCGAGGTTTCACCAAAAATGCTCAAAAATTTAGGTTGTCAGTATGTAATTGTTGGTCATTCTGAAAGGCGGAGAAATTTAAATGAAACCGATGAAATGGTCAATAGAAAATTAAAAGCTGCTTTAAAAGAAAACCTTAGGCCAATTCTTTGCGTAGGAAATAAAAATAGAAAAAGAGAAAAAGAATTTAAAGGAATTAGAATTCAAATGGAAAAAGCTTTGTCAGGGATAAAAAAATCAGATCTTAAAAATCTAATTATTACTTATGAACCAGTTTGGGCAATAAGCACAACCAAAGGAAGAGAAATCGCTACTCCTATTGAGGCTAAAGAGGGAGCGATTTTTATTAGAAAAATTTTAGCTAAATTATTTGATAAAAATTTTGCTCAAAAAATTAGAATTATCTATGGTGGAAGCGTGGACAGCGGTAACATCCGGGGCTTCATTAAAGAGGCCAAAATGGATGGGGCATTGGTGGGCGCTGCTTCCTTAAAACCAAAAGAGTTTGTCAGAACAGTAAAAGCAGCCAGCAGGGCTTGATTTTTATTTCTGTTTTTGCTATTCTAAAATGACATGAATAATTTTTTAGAAGGTCAATTTTATAACCCAACCCGGGGAAATCTGAAGATAGCTCAAGTGATTGATGAGATTTTGGGTTATATAGGTAATAAACCAGAGAAATTTTACGATATTATTGTTGGGTGTGATTCCTCTTCGGGTGAAGAACCTCATTTCCCGGTGGCAGTGGTTATTTTACGAAAAGGAGAGGGAGGAAGATTTTTCCTTAAAAAAATCAAATACAAAAATCGAAAATTTTATAATTGGAAGACCAGAATTTTAGAAGAAGTTTTGCTCTCTTGTGAATTAGCTCTATTTTTAAGAGAAAATGTAGAGAATAAATTAAAAGTTAACTCCTTTAATTATCAATTCCGTTATATTCATGCTGATGTCGGAGAAAATGGTCAGACCAAAGATATGATAAAAGAGGTGACTGGTCTTATCCGAGGGAATGGTTTTGAGCCAAAAATAAAGCCAGAATCTTTTGTCGCTTCAACGGTAGCAGACCGCTACGCCTAATAAAAATTTTCAATTTTCAAGCTTAATGAGTTCAAAAAAGTTAAGAAGGGAATTTTTGTCTTTTTTTGAAAAGAGGGGGCACAAAGTTGTGCCTTCCTCTTTACTTATTCCCACTGACCCCAGCGTTCTTTTAACCTCGGCGGGAATGCAGCAATTTAAACCATACTATCTTGGAGAGCGCTCTCCCTATGGTTTAAATGTTGCCTCTTGTCAGAAATGCTTCAGAACTTCTGATATTGATGAAGTCGGTGACGAGAGCCATCTCACTTTTATTGAAATGCTGGGTAATTTTTCTTTTACCCGAGCGTTAACGAAGGGTGAAGAAGAAGATTTATCTTCTTCGCCTGGTGGTTATTTTAAAGCTGAGGCAATAAAGTTAGCTTACGAGTTTCTTTTTAAAGAATTAAAATTATCATTAAAAGATGCTATTTTTACAGTTTTTGAAGGCGACCAGAATGTTCCAGCTGATACTGAGGCAATCTTAATTTGGAAGAAACTAGGAATATCAGAAAATAAAATAAAAAAATGCCCCAGAGTAGATAATTTTTGGGGCCCTACGGGTGATGAAGGACCTTGTGGACCGACTACTGAGATTCATTTTAAAAACGTTGAGCTTTGGAATTTAGTTTTTAATGAATATTACCAAGATAAAATCGGCAAGCTCACATCTTTAAAACAAAAAGGGGTAGATACGGGAATGGGCTTAGAAAGGTTAGCTATGATTTGCCAGCAGAAACCTTCAGTTTATGAAACCGACTTATTCGAACCAATTATTAAGGAGATTTCAAAAAGTTCTTCTAAACCCTATACCCTAAACCCTATACCCTATAAAATTATTGCTGATCATATTAAGGGAGCAGTTTTTTTAATTTCGGAGGAAATTTTTCCTTCCAATGTTGAAAGAGGATATGTTTTGCGAAGGATTTTAAGAAGAGCTATTCGCTATGGTAAAGTTTTGGGTTTGGACTCGGGTTTTCTGATTCCCCTGGCTCAAAAAGTTATCGAAATTTATAAAGACATTTATCCCGAAATTAAGTCTAAAGAAGCTGATATCTTGACTGTAATTCAAAAAGAAGGAGAAAAATTTGAAAAGACTCTGGCTGAAGGCCTTAAACAATTCGAAAAAATTACTGCCAAGGGTGATATCTCAGGCATTGATACTTTTCACTTGTACGATACTTATGGTTTTCCTTTAGAATTGACTGAAGAGTTAGCTAAAGAAAAAGGATTAACTGTTGATAAAAAAAGTTTTGAAGAAGCTTTTAAAAAACATCAAGAAATTTCAAGAGCAGGGATGGAAAAGAAATTTGGTGGAGTAGGGAAGGAGGCAACTTTAGAAGCAACAAAATTGCATACTGCTACCCATCTTTTACATGCCGCTTTAAGGGAAGTTTTAGGCCTTCAGGTAAAACAAATGGGCTCAGATATTACTTCCCAGCGTCTTCGCTTTGATTTTTCTCACCCTCAAAAAATGACCGACAAAGAAATTAAAAAAGTTGAGGAAATAGTTAATCAAAAAATAAAAGAAGATTTGGAAGTAAAAAAAGAGGAGATGGCTTATGAAAAAGCAATTGAGCAAGGAGCCCTGGCTTTTTTTAAGGAAAAATATCCAGAAAAAGTAACCGTTTACACCATCGGAAATTTTTCAAAAGAAATCTGCGCTGGCCCCCATGTGAAGAGAACTTCAGAGCTAGGTCGATTTACCGGAGCACATAAGGGTTTATGTGCTCGGTTTAAAATCATTAAAGAAGAAAGTTCCGGTTCGGGCGTTAGAAGAATTAGAGCAATTTTAGACTACAGCCCGCCCACCGCATCCTCCCATTCCTCGCTTCGCTCGAAATAGGCCCCTAAATTTGTTATAATGGAATAATGGCTAAAAAGATATTTGATATTTTACCACCAAAAGAATTTGAGAAAAAAAAGGTTGAAGAATTCCCGTTAGAAAAAGAATACCAACCTCGGTTTAAAAAGCCCGAATTTAAAATCTCTAAAAAACTGAGCAGTTCATTTTTTATTCCCTTAGTTTTAATTTTAATTGGAATTTTTTGCTACTTTACTTTATCAAAAGCGGAAATAGAAATTTGGCCAGAATCTGAAGTTTTAACCTTCGAAACAAAATTGACCGTAGACAAAACAGCCGAGAATGTTGATTTTTCAAATAAAGTTATTCCTGGTAAAATTTTTGAGGCAGAAAAAACTATTACTGAAGAATTTTCATCTTCAGGCGTTGTCCTGAAAGAAAAAAAAGCTGAAGGTATAATTCGAGTTTACAATGCTTATTCTACCTCCCCCCAAGTTTTAATAGCCAGGACTCGATTTGTTTCAGCTGATGGAAAATTATTTAGAACCCCAACTAAAATAACTATTCCTGGCGGTCATTATGAAAAAGGGAAACTTGTTCCTGGTTATCTTGACGTTCAGGTGAAAGCCGACCAGCCAGGGCTAGAGTATAATATTGACCCCTCTACTTTTTCTATTCCGGGATTTGCCGGAACCGCTAGGTATACCAAGTTTTATGGCAAATCTTTCCAGGCCATGACTGGAGGCTTCAGCGAAGAAGTTCCTCAGGTTACCCAGGAGGATTTAGACCAGGCCCAAAAGATATTGGAAGAAAAAGCACTTCAAAACTGCCAGGCTGTTTTAAAAGAGAAAATTTCTCCGGAGTTTATTTTATTGGACGACATTTTGCGCTCCCAGATTATTGAAACATTTTCTTTAGCTAGACCAAAAGAAGAATTAGAAAAATTTAGTTTTCAGGTGAAAGCCAGCTCTACTGCCTTAGTATTTAAAACCGAAGATGCTGAAAATTTCGCTAGAGATTTTATTCTCTCTCAAATTCCTGAAGACTACAACCCACCCGCCACCCAATATGAAACCCTTCCTCCCCACCCAAAGCTCTATCAAGAAAGTCTAAAAATAACTTATTCCCTAGAAAATGTAAATTTAGAATTAGCTAAAGCTACCCTTTTTTTACAAATGGAAGCTAAAATTTATTCAGACATTGACACTGAGAATTTAAAGAAAGGATTAAGCAAAAAGTCATTAACTGAGGCTAAACTTTTTTTGGAAGACCAACCTCAGATTACCCAGGTTTTAGTAAAATTTTGGCCATTTTGGGTTAAGAAGGTTCCGG
>CAZWEN010000031.1:0-6847 GCA_964632775.1 uncultured Candidatus Saccharibacteria bacterium
AAAAGGAGTTAGGTAGAATTGATGGCATCTCCATTGCTATGGTCGGAGACTTGGCCAGAGGGAGAACAGTAAGGTCTCTTTCTTATCTTTTGGCTAAATTTCCTAATGTTAAAATTTACTATGTGTCTCCGGAGGTAGCCCAAATGAGAGATGATATAAAGGATTATCTAAAGAGACACCGGGTCTGGTTTGAGGAAGGAAACGATCTGAGAGAAGTTGCTCCTCAAGTAGATATAATTTATCAAACTAGGACCCAAAAAGAACGGGGCACTCTTTTAGACGAGACCCGCTCGTCGCCCGATGAGAAAATAGGAAGTTTCTGCCTTGTCAATCAGGAAGTGCTTGACTTAATGAAGAAAGAGGCAATTGTGATGCATCCTTTGCCACGAGTTAACGAAATCGCTCTGGAGGTTGATAAAGATCCTCGGGCAGCTTATTTTAGACAGGCAGAGAATGGGCTTTATATCCGGATGGCTTTATTAAAAATGATCCTTAGCTAACCAGCAAAAACCTTGACAAAAAATTTAAAGTTGCTAAGATGTATTTGTCCTAGTAAGTCGGGTGATTGCCGAGCACATAATACGTTATGTGCTTGGAGGAAAGTCCGAACACTCTCGAGCACATAATTTATGTGCTCGATAAAAAGATAGCGGGTAACGCCCGTCGGCCGTGAGGCCAGAGGTGCGAACAGAGACGCTTCATGCCGAAAGGCAAGAAGCACCCTTAGGGGTGAGTCCTGATGGATAACATCAGGGGTGAAACGGCTAAATCCTTATCGAGTGCAAGAACAAACACTTAGGCAATCTCCGGATTTGCCCAAGTGAAAAGTAGTTCGCTTGACCCCAAGAGTAATCGAGGGGCTAGACAGATAATCACACAAATACAGAATTCGGCTTATAGACTTACTAGGATACCGAGCACATAAAGTTTTATGTGCTCGGTTTTATTTTTAGAACAATTTTTGGCTTCTCTCTTGATTATCCAAGGATTCATTAACTAACCTATCAGCTTCTTTATTTTTTTCTCGAGAGATAAAATTAAATTTAACTTTTTTAAAATCAAGCTTTAAATTCCAGACGGCAATGAACAAAGGTTGAATTTTCGGTTCTAAAATTTTGTATTCACCTCGTAATTGTTTTATTAAAAGTTCAGAATCTGACTTTAATTCAATTTCAGAATTTTTAGCTAATTTTTTCCCAAATAGGCTTTTAAATTTTTTAAAGGCGAAAATCACTGCCTGGTATTCAGCTTCATTATTGGTAAAATTCTCTCCCAAATATTGAGAATACTTTTTAAAAATCTCGCCTTTTTCATTACAAAAAACTACTCCGATAGCTGAAGGTCCGGGATTACCCCGGGAGCCTCCGTCAGTATAAATAATTATCTTCCGCATTATTTTAATTGTTTAATTAAACACTCTTTAAATTTTTCTAAATTTTCATTTTTAATTCTAAATCCCGAAGCTAAAGGGTGCCCACCATAAGTTAAAGGGTATTTTTTGCATTTTTTCATCAAGGAAACACTATTTACTCCGGAAGGAGTTCTAACTGTCCCTATGGATTCTTCTTCTAGTTTTTTAAATATAAAAGTAGGTTTTTGATATCTTTGACAAATGATTGAAGCTGCTGAGCTAATCAAAGTGAATTCCCAGTTAGGGCTTCCCATAAAAATAATCGGTTCGGCTTCCCTCGAAATTTTTTCCTCAATTCTTTCCGTTATCTCCTTTATTTTTTCTTTTCTTAATTTGCTTTTTTCTAAAAGTTTTTCAACCAGTACTTTAGATTCTTCTAAAGAAGATGAAGTCAATAATCGAAAACTGGCCGGCAAATTATTTTCTACATCCCTCACATTTAAAATAGAAATAATTTTAGAAATTCTTCGATTGAAGTCCTCAAAACCTTCAAAATCTTCCATTTCAAAAAAAGCTTTGATTCCTGGCCTAAAAGTGCTTTCTAAAGATTCAAGGCCTTCTTCAATAAAAATTTTATTTTCTTCCTCCCGAGGCATCATATCGGCAATAGTGGCTAAGGCTACCAGCTCCAAAAAATTTTTTCTCATTAAATCGGTCATTATATTTTTCAAAAGGAGTTCAGAAAGTTTAAAGACAATTCCAACGGTAGCCAGGCCTTTAAAGGGATATTTATCTCCCTTTTGTTTTGGGTCAACAATAATGCTGGCTTCAGGCAGTTTATCTAAAATTTGGTGATGGTCAATAATTATTACTTCAAAGCCCAATTTTTTTGCCATTACTACTTCTTTGAAATTTCCTATTCCACAATCTAAAGCAATAAGCAAAGCTTTTCCCCCCAATTTTTTCAGATAATTTAAACCTTTTTCTGTTATCCCATAACCTTCCAATTCTCTATCAGGAAAATAAATGGTAGTTATTTTGCCACCTAAATTTTTAATGGTATCTGTTAAAATAATCACTGCTGCTGTCCCATCCAAATCAGCATCTCCATAAAGAATAATCTTTTCTTTGCCCTTCGCTGCTTTTAGAATTCTTTGAGCTACTTTTTTTAAATTCTTAATTTCTGTTGCCATTTTTTAAGGCTTCAATTCCTGGTAATTTTTCCCCAGCTAAAAAAACAAGCATTGCGTTTCCACCAGTGGAAACATGATTAAATTTCTCGGTTAAACCAATTTTATTTATAAATTCCACTGTCTCCCCTCCTCCCACTACTGAAAAGGCACCACTTTCAATAATCGCCCTGGCAATTTCCTCTGAGCCCTTTTGAAACTCAACTTCTTCAATCTTTCCTAAGGGACCTGACCAAAAAATTGTTTTAGCCTGAGATATTTTTTCTTTAAAAAGACCTATAGTTTGGGGACCAATGTCTTTACCGTCTATATTATCGATAGGTTCAATGATTTTTGAAGGATACTTTAAATGTATATTTTTCATTTCTATTCCTTTTTTAATTAAGCCGCCAATCAATATCCAATTAGCAATCTCTGAAATTTTATTAATTGCTTTAAAATCACCTTCCCTTCCTCCAAAAATAGCACCTAAAGGAGTGATTGGATTTTCAATGATTTTACTCAAAACTTTAATTTCTTTTTCCAATAAAAATCCTGCTCCCGAGGGCAGATATTTTGGTATTCCAACAATAGAGGCGTGATTCCTATGGCAGACAGAAAAGGCATCATTAATATAAATGTCACCTAATTTAGCCAGTTCTTTGGCAAAACCTTCATTGTTTTCCGCTTCTTCTTTATGAAATCTTAGATTTTCCAAAAGTAAAATTTCGCCTGACTGCATTTCTCTCGACCATTTTTCAATTTCTTCCCCAGCACAGTCTGGCGCCTTAGAGACCTGAACACCTAGATATTCCATTAACCTGTTTTGAATTGGAGTTAGTCTTAAACTTTCTACCACTTTTCCTCCCGGTCTCCCCAGATGACTCATTAAAAGGAGCCTAGCTCCTTTTTCAATTAAATACTCAATGGTCGGGAGAGTTTGTCTAATTCTAAAATCATCTAAAATATTCCCCTTTTGGGCAAGGGGAACATTGAAATCGCATCTAACCAAAACTCTTTTGCTCTCAAAAATAAAGTCTTTTAAGGTTTTCAGCATCTCGCTTACTTTTTATTTTTTTTAAGGGATTCCTCTAAAACCTTTTTTAATTCTTCAACATTTACCTCTGCCCGACTTCTTCTTGGCTTTTCCTTTAATTCCTTCACCTTTTTTGATGGCGAGAAAGAAACGGGTTCTGATTTTGCAGCCTCCTGTAAGGAAATAGTTGGAGCTGTTTCTTTAACTTCTGTTTTTTCGAGGGACCTGCCTTCGGCGGGACTCCGACCCTCCCTCCTCCCTCCCAAACTTTCGTTTGGGCCCCTCGGGCGGTGGGAGGGTTGTAGTCTTTCAATTTTCTTTAAACAAGATTTACAATAAACTGGACGAGTACCATCGGGAGGAAAAATTACTTTAGTCCATTTCCCACATGAAGCACATTGAGCATCATATAAAACTGGGGGGGCAGGCGTGCCTTCTTCTGGCAATTTTAAAACCCCGGTCCAGCGGCTGATTTTTTCTTCAATAATTTTCCTAGGGGTGCTATATCTTTCCCGAGAGATCTTAATAATTTTTTCTTTATTTGATTGTTCAAGTTTTGAAAAAGGAGGAAGAGTTTCAGCTGAAAATGGTCGACCAGCCACACCATCAATCATTAATTTTAGATAGATATTGTATTTGGCCAAATTAACTAAGTCCTCAGCATTAAACTCTGGAATAAATTCTCTTTCTAAAAATTCAGCATCTTCTGCTCCCACCCGAAAAGAAGTTATAGTGCCGACATTGCCAAAAATAGCATCTCTAACCTCCGAACTTCTCCCAGTGGGAGTCATTTCTTCCAACTGGGTAATGTATTGATTAGCCAAAGTTAAAGATAATCGATACTTTCTGGCTTCAGAAAGTATATTAACAAAAGATTTAGTGGCAAAATTTTGGAATTCGTCAACATATAAATAAAAATCTTTTCTCTCTTCTTCGGGAATATCTACCCTGGACATGGCTGCCAATTGTAACTTAGTAATTAAAAGAGCTCCTAAAAGCCGGGAATTGTCCTCTCCTATTCTTCCTTTAGATATATTAGCAATTAAAATTTTCCCTCCATCCATAACTTCTCTCATATTAATTGAGGTTTTAACTTGACCGATGATATTCCTAATCAAAGGGGCAGAAATAAACTGGCCAACTTTGTTTTGGATGGCAGCGGTTGCTTCTACTTCGTATCTCTGAGTATATCTGGCAAATTCTTGAACCCAAAAAGATTTAACTACTGGGTCAGTTACCTTATCTATTACTTTTTTTCGATATTCAGAGTCAGCTAACATTCGGTTAACACCTAATAAGGTTGAATCTGGATATTCCAGCAGGGCCAAGATGCAATTATTTAAAATATATTCCATTCTGGCTGACCAGACATCTGGCCAGATTTTCTTGAAAACTCCCATTAAACCCGAAGCCACTAAATGCCGATGGGCTATATCAACCTTCTCCATAACGTTAAAGGCAAGAGGAAAATCTAAATCAGCTGGATTAAAATAAACTACCTCATTAATTCTGCTTTGAGGAACAAAATCTAATAATTTTTCGGCTGCCTCCCCATGGGGGTCAATAAAACCTAATCCCTTGCCTTGCTGGATGTCTTGGATAGCCATATTTTCCATTGTCACTGTTTTTCCCATCCCGGTTTTTCCAACTAGATAAACATGCCGACGCCGATCGTCAATTTTTATTCCAAATTTTCTTCTCTGATTTCTAAAAGTAGTCTCGCCAAAAAAAGTAATTTGATTATTTACCTCGTTAGACATATTTTTTTAATTATTCAACAGGAATTTCGGGAGGTGCCTCACCTCTTTTGGCTTCCACCCGAAGAACACCGGGAGCGGGAGCCACTCTTCTCGAAGGAAAATGAAAAAGAGAAGCCAGTTCCTCAGTGTTTAAAATAAAAGTTCCGGTTTTATAATCACCTTCCCGAGGAAAGAAAGGGGGATATCTGTCTAGATAAAGTTTAAATATTTTTCTTTTTCTGAGATAAAGTCTTCGAAGATCAAGAAGGGAAAGGGGAGGACGACTGTAAACCTTAGTAATGGTTTTTCCTAAAGGGAAAAGGGAATTCATATGTTCAGTAACGTAATTTCCGAAGAAAGCCAGACCCAATCTTAAATTAGGTTTAAACCAAACCTCTCTTTTCCCCAAAAAGATAAATCTTATTGAACACTTAAAAGGAGGTTTGGAAATCTTTTTCTCCACTCCGGCAACTATTTCCCTTTCCCCTGGAGTTAATCTCAATTCGGGAGCAATTAATTCCAATTTTTCTGAAGGTTTTTCTGCTTCTGGGACTTTTCCAGTAATTAAAATTTCTGCAGCCTCCTGAACCATTGGTTTTGGTTCTGGTCCCTTCGGTCTTTTGGCCAGCCGATCCCTAATGACCTCCCCTTCTTTTAAAAAGGGTTCGGCATATTCTTCGGCGATTGGGTTAACCTGAATCTGAATCCAAAGTTGTTCTCCTGGTTTTATTTTAGCAAAACTTTCTAAAAGAGAAGCAATCGGATCCACTCTTTTTTCTTCTTCTTTCTCAGTTTCTGTTTCAAACTCTGGATAAGTTTTAATTGGATAGGGATTGGGTTTTATCAATTTATAATCTGAAGCCCACATTTCCCAGTCTTTGTTTGGAATACTCTGGGGAACATTTCTGGTATAATCTTCGGTTAAAGAAATTTCGGCTTCAGGATATTGAGAATAAATATTTGATTCAACGATATCTCTTCTATAATCAGGGCATCTAATAAAAAAATGGACCTCTCCCCCAATTGAAATGAGCTCGAATTGAAAACCAAGAATTATTTTTCCATCCCACCATTTTTCCCAAAAATTAGGAGGATCGTAAAAACCTTGCCACATCCCAGCTAAAACTGGCTCCATAGCTCTAATTGGCTTTAATGATTCTTTGGGAAGTTTAATCTCCAGTAAAATCATTCTTTGCTTTTCTAAAAAAAGTTCTACTCTCCACCAAAGCCACAAATAAAGAAAGGGTTTCCATAAAATAAAAGGCAAAGCGAGCCACCACCAGGCTCGAATTGTTTGCCAAATATAACTAAAAATTAAAGATATTTCAGGGAACATTTTAAGCTTCTCTAATTGTATAACCTCTGGAGGTCTTTAAAAAATATTTTTTATTACTCAAGTTTAATAAAACAGTGTTTTCTTTAACTAATCTTTGTTCTAGCACTTTCTTTAAAATTTCTTCTTTAGTTAAAGGTTTTCCAGCTTTTTTCAAAATTTTAAAAATAATATCTTTTACCTGACCAGATTCATATCCCCACTCTCTCAAGGCATAAA
>CAZWEN010000032.1:0-6235 GCA_964632775.1 uncultured Candidatus Saccharibacteria bacterium
GAAAGCGCTCATTTTTTACCTCCCCGGATTCTGCTTACCAGGCCCATGAGGCCCCGAGGTTCAACGATCAGAACGGCGATCAGGGCGACCGACCAGATGATGAAGCGGAACTCGGGAGCGAAGCGCATGAGCTCCAGGATAAGGGTTACGATCCCCGCTCCGATGATCGGTCCGATCAAGGTACCCAGGCCTCCCACCAGGGCCATGATCACCACCATTTCCGAGGTCATCCAGGCGAAGGTTGTGGGGTGCAGCAGCCGGAAGAAGTGAGCAAAGAGGCTTCCGGTCAGACCGGCTATCCCGGCACCGATGCTGAAGGCCAGGACCTTGTAAAAGGCGGTGTTCACCCCGATTGCCTGGGAAAGTTCCTCATTCTCTTTTGAAAATTCTTCAATTTGGCTTGAGAGATCTTTAACTATTTCTTGAATTTTCTCGATTGACTCTGGCAAGGCTTCTTCTGGTAGTCTTGGCGAATGAGGTAAAGGTTTTTGAAGCCCAAAAACTCGATTGAAAAAATCCTTGATTTTGTTTAAAAAAGTTTTTGGCATTTTCTACTTTAATTTTGGCACTTTGGGAAGAACTTGTCCAGCCAAAGAAAAACGGGTATTGACCTCAGCTAATACCCGTCCTAAAGAACATCGCCTCCTTAAGAACCTTCATTTGGGCCATATCTCGACTGATATGTTTCTGCCCTCTCTTCTCAAAACCGGTTGAAGAGCTCCTCTCACTCTTCGGCGCAGGTTCTGCCGGACCTGGGAGTTCACTTTCTCTCTGAAAAATGACTCCTCAGTGATTACCACTGAAACCTTTTCTGGTTTCCCAGTGAAATCCCGCGGAAAAGTGAAGGAAATGTCTGCTTCTTTCAGCCCTATCCTGGGAATGCTTAATATTGCCCCCAGGATCGCCCTGGCAACTTCATTGATTTTCTCCTCGTCCTCCAGCTCTCTCTGAAATAGATTATAAACAGCTATCTTAGCCATAGTTCTTTCCCTCCTTCCCTATTTAATTGTTTTTTTATTTTTACCATATTGTATTTAAAAAATCAAGCCGAAATAAAAAAGCGGCTGGATAAGTTGAACATCTCTAGCCGCCTTTACTCTGATACCAATACTTGATTTTTGCCGTTATTTTTAGCTGCTTGCAATAATCTCCGGGCATCTTCCTCGTATTTAGCCACACCGCAAGATACTGTTACTTTTAGCTCTCCTAGGCCCGCTTCCTGAATTCTTTGCTTCACCCTCTCAGCTAATTGCACTGCCTTATCTTTGCTAGACCAGGGCAACAGGATACATAATTCTTCTCCTCCCCATCTGAAAGCTCGCAGACGAGATTCAATCAAAAGGATGACACCGACTTTCCTTAATACTTTATCGCCAGTTTCATATCCATACTCATCATTAAATTTTTTAAAATCGTCGATGTCAATGAAAATTATATATCCTTTGCTCCGAATCATTAGATGGTAAGCCAAATAGTAAACTCTTCTTACCCATAAAAATGTTAATTGGTCTACCATAAAAAAGAAGAGCAGTGCCAGGCAAAATAAATCAAAGAACCAATGCTACATCATTCCCTCCTTTTTGGTCAGTTGAGCTGACTTTTTTCAAATTTCCTACTTATCAATAGTAGGAGTTGTTTGTAGCATAACAAATAAAATTATTTTTGTCAACCAAAAACGCCCCATTTAATATCTTATCTCAAAATTGCTAAATTCGCCTCGATACTCCTCCTAAACCAGGTTTAAATCGTTGACAATGGCTCCGGAAGGGCCTTTTTTAGCCCATTTAACCATTTGCTCAACTTTAGCCCTTTCGCCTTCAAAAACGGCTTCTACTCGGCCCTCAGCGAGGTTTTTTACCCAGCCAGATACGCCCGATTGCTGGGCTTTTTCTTGGGTTTGGGACCGAAAGAAAACTCCCTGGACCCTACCGGAAACAACAACATGAGCCCTCATTTTTTCATTCATAATCTACTTTTATCTTGGTATTTAAAAAGGATTTTGTCAAAAAAAAGAGAGATACCCTAAAGTATCTCTCGCCCGGAAAGAACTACATAAACCTGCTTCTCAGTATCTCCCCAGAATGAGGACTTAAGTATCCTAAAGGAAAATCTAATATCGTAAATGCGCCGCTCTGTCCCTCTTTGTTCATTCTATAAGCTGCCCTGGCGCAGGCAACCAGAACGCTGGCTGTAAATTCCGGATTACTTTCCAGCTGGCATTTGTATTCAAGAATCTGCTTGTTGCCATCGCCGGTTAATCCCGAGGTAAGCACAAAGCCGCCGTGAGGAAAAGCAGAATGCTTTCTCTTCATCTCTTCTTCGCTGATGAATATAACTTCAGTGTCATATTCATCATAGTACTTTGGCATCTCTACTATTTCTTTCTTTACCCTCTCTAAATCTGCTCCTTCTTCAGCAACGATGAAGACTAGACGTTTGTGCATTTGCCTCTTGGAAAATTCTGGTGTTTCGCCAGCTCTCACCCGTTGGATAGCTTCCTCGATTGGAATGGTGTACTGTCTGGCATCCACCACTCCTTTTACTTTTCTGGCGGCATCCGAATGACCCTGGCTAACCCCTTCACCCCAAAAGGTGTATGATTCGCCTCCGGTCAAAAAGGCATTGCCAAGAATTCTCTCTAAGGAGAAAATCCCGGGGTCCCAGCCAGCCGAAACTATAGACACGTTTCCTGCTTCTTTGGCTACAGAATCCATTCTCTGGAAATAACCAGGGATGTCGGCGTGAGTGTCAAAGCTATCCACTGTATTGAACCTTGCGGCAAGTTCTGGGCCCTGAACCGGGGTATCTTCCTTGGAGCCGCCGCAAAGAATGGCAACATCTACACCTAAACGATTCCATTTTCTCTTTTGATTAAGATCTAAGACATAGCGATCTAAGTTTATCAGTGCCATCTTCTCTTCCGAAGGTCCGCCTAAAATTTCTTCTTTTACCTGTTCCGGTCTTCTGGTAATGATTCCTCTAAGAATCATATCAGGAGTTTTGCCAATTACTTTTCTAGCAGCTTTTCCTATGTTGCCATACCCGACAATACCAATGTTTATCATCTTAGACACCTCCAGTTCCAATTATTTTTTTTATGGTTTCTCTTTTTCTAATCAGTCGCAAGGTTTTATCCGGCTTAACCAGGACTTCGGGTGGTCTTGGCCTCAGGTTGTAATTGGAAGACATGGAATAACCATAAGCACCAGCTACTCTGATCAGGATAAGGTCGCCTTCTTTTACCCGGCTGATTTCTCTATCTTTTGCAAATATATCTCCACTTTCGCAGATATTGCCACCGATATCCACTTTTTCCTTTTCGCCACCAGGGTTGGAAATATTGGTAATCGGATGGAAGGAATCATACATTGCCGGCCTTATTAAGTGATTGAAGCCGCTGTCCACGCCGACAAAAACTCGGCCATCAGGATTTCTTTTTACTGTATTAGCCCTGGTTAACAAGTAACCAGCTTCAGCTACTAAGGAGCGACCAGGTTCTATAACCAGTGTCAATTTTTTACGGTATTTTTGGCAGAAATCCTTGAAGCGCTCAGACATTTTCCGGCCCAGCTCCTTTATGTCTAATGGCTTTTCTCCGGGTTTGTATGGTACGCCGAAACCTCCGCCAAAATCAATAAACTCCAGGTCAGGAAAACTTGGCGCCACCCTTAGAAGAACTTCCATAGCCATTAAGAATTTATCAACCTCCAGTATCTGAGAGCCAATGTGCTCATGAATACCAACAATCTCCAGTTCGTAGTTTTCGGCTATTCTTTTTATTTCTTTCACCTCAGAATGCCAAATGCCAAACTTTGACTTCGGTCCACCAGTAATGCAATGGTCATGATGACCTGCCCCAACGTCAGGGTTTATCCTTACGCAAACCTTCTGCTCTGGGTATTTCTGGCCAAATTTCTCTAAGCGAGGAAGGGAGTCAATATTCAACAAAACTCCTTTTTCTACGGCAAAATCCATTTCTTCATCAGTGATGTTATTGCCGGTAAAGAGAATGTCCTTTGGCGAAAATCCTACCCTCAAAGCCAGAGCTATTTCTCCTGGCGAAACAGCATCAATCCCCACTCCTCCTTCTTTTAAGATTCTCAGAATACGGGAATTAAAGTTCGCCTTTACTGCGTAAAGAATCTTCTTCGGGTAATAAATTATACCCTGTTCCAAAGAGTCCAATTGACGTCGGATATCTTCTTCCCCATAGACATAGGCTGGCGTTCCAAACTCCTCTCCTACTCTTTCGAAAACTTCAGTGCTTATCATTCTATTACCCCCTTTCTATATTAAATTAGGAAGGTACTATAACCCTCCTTAGTGGGCACTGCTGGATTTGAACCAGCGACCTCGTCGATGTGAACGACGCGCGCTAACCACTGCGCCAAGTGCCCAACTATTTTAAATTAGCAAATTTTATCAAATTAGTAAAATTTGTTAGAATGAAATTGATGCAGGTCTTTGAGTTTCATTTTAATCCCCCGAAGCAGAGCGAGCTCGCTTCGGGGCAAGCAAAATTGATTTTTGACAGTTTTTGTTATGAGCCAGAAAATATTTATGAAAAAAGGGTGGGAAGTTTGTATATGGTAGGTGTCCTAAAAAATGTTTTGCCTCAGAATTTTAAATTTCTTGAGAATTTGGCCAGAGTAATCAAAGGGGAATATTACAGTCCAAAACTTCATTCCCAAGAAAAATCACTCAAAGAAAGTTTAAGAACGGCGAATGAATTTTTGGAAAAAATTGCTAAAAGCGGAGATGTCAGCTGGTTGGGAAACCTAAGTTTCGCCACTCTTTCTCTGAGAAATTTTGAATTAAATTTTACTAAAGTTGGAGATTTGAAAGTTTTTTTATTAAGAGAAGGACAGGTAATTGATATTGACCGAAAATTAAGATTTCAGGAAATTGAACCCTATCCCTTAAAAATATTTGGAAACATTATTTCGGGAAAATTAGCTGAAAATGATATAATTTTAGTTTTAACTAAAGAAGTTTTTGATTATTTTGCCCAGGGAAATTTGTTTGATAAAATTGCTAAAATAGAACCTTTTGACGAAAAGAAATTAAGAGAAATCTTAAATAACAAAAAAGAAGAGGTTTCAAAAATTTCTGGGATTTGTTTGTTAATCTTTCTTAGTAAAGAAATTTTAGCAAAAAAGCGTGGAGCTATTTTACCTCAACCAGAAAAGTTTTCTTTAAAACAAGCTCTCACTCCAGTTCTCAGCTTCATTAAAAAATTAATCAAAAAGCCCCGCTTGCCACTATTAAAAGTCCCAAAGTTAAAACTACCCCACCCGACCCTTCCTAAACCAACCTTTCCTAAAATACCCATCCTCACTTTCCCTAAATTACGGAAGAATTTGATTGTAATTCTGGTTTTAATTTTT
This sequence comes from uncultured Candidatus Saccharibacteria bacterium, assembly GCA_964632775.1. GTDB lineage: Bacteria > Patescibacteriota > Minisyncoccia > Minisyncoccales > CAZWEN01 > CAZWEN01. Next base: position 5,388 of record CAZWEN010000032.1, read on the forward strand.
TTCCTGGCTTTGGGGGCTTTTATCTTCCAAAAAGAAAAAGAGCAACAATTGAAAGAATATCAAGCCACTTTGAATCAAATCCAAGAAAAAATGGAGCAAGCAGAAAATTTTTTAATTTTAAAAGACAGCTCAGCCGCCACCCAAAATGCTAATGGACTATTTAGAGAGGCCTGGGAAGAAATTTCTCTCTTAACTAAAATAGCTTCTACCCTACCCCAAAATCTGAGTAGCCAGGTTCTTTTGCTAAAAGATGAAATTTCCCAAAATCTTTATCAATTAAATAAATTAGTAGAAATTGCCGAGCCAGAATTGCTTTTTGAATTCAACTCTCGGGAATTTATCCCCCAAAAATTGGTATTTGATGTTGATGACCTTTACCTTTTTAGCCCCTATTCTCAAAATCTGTTTAAAGTAAGCCAAAATGGTGAAGGAACTCTCATTGAAAAGAATCAAAAATTTAATTTAGCTGTTTTCCTTACTGACTCAATTTTGTTTTTCTCAAAACCCAATCAACTAATTAATTTTAAGGAAGGGGAATTTAGTGAAATTATTTCCCTTGAGGAACCCTATTCAGATTTCGATTTTAATAACTTTTCTTCCTATAAATCAAATCTTTATTTCCTGGACAAAAAATCAGGTGAGATAATAAAATACCCTTATCTCGAAGATTTAAGATGGGGCTCTCCTCAATTATGGTTAAATTCCCAAACTAAAAAAGCCATAGACAGTGAATCTATGGCTGTGGATGGCTCAGTTTGGGTTTTAAACAAAGACAATTCAATTAGTAGATATTATGCCGGGAAATATCAGGAAACTTTAAAAATAGACTTTTTCCCTGAACCAAGAGA
>CAZWEN010000033.1:0-6183 GCA_964632775.1 uncultured Candidatus Saccharibacteria bacterium
TCTCCACCCCGCGATGCTATTTTACTCTATTTTAAATAAAAAATCAATACTAAAAAGCCTGTAAATCCCTGAGGGCCTGTTCGTAAATGTCTAACACCCTTCTGGTTTCATCTAAAGCCAATCTATAATCAGGGTCATGGACAATATTATTGCGAATTTTGTGAGCTTCCCAAATTTGCTTAAGGTTAGGGAGGATGGCAGCAGTTAATCTTTCTAATCTCTCTCCCAGAGTTTCGCCACCAAAGCCCATTCTTTTTAAAATGTCATTCAGTATCGAATCGGCTTCGATTACGGCTAATTTATATTCAGATTCCAAACCGGTTTCCAATCTGGCAGTAATTTTAGCCCAAGCTTTTACTACCTTTCTTACTCCATAAGGCCGGAAGGAAAAAAATTCTACCAAATCCCATATCCATAATCTTTTTAACCAGGAAGTTTTAGCCAGAGCGAAAATAATAAAACCAAGCAAAATTAAAGCTACAACGATAAACAGAATCTTTAAAATTAGTAGCCATCCGCTAAAGGTAGGTGAAATTAGCCAAGAAATTATCTCTGGCATGTTTTTTCAAAAATTTCTCCAATTTCTAAAATTTTATTTTCTTCAAAAGGTTTTCCAATAATTTGGAGACCGACCGGTAAATGACCTGCTTTACCACAAGGGAGAGAAAGGGCAGGTAGACCAGCTAAATTAATGGAAACCGTGTAAACATCAACTAAATACATTGAAAGAGGATCGTCAATTTTTTCCCCAATTTTAAAAGGGAGAACTGGTGAAACTGGGGTAAGAAGAACATCAACTTTCTCAAAAACTTTTTTAAAATCTTCTTTTACCAAAGTCCTAACTTTCTGAGCTCTTAGATAGTAGGCTTCATAATAACCAGATGATAAAGAGTAAGTCCCCAACATAATTCTTCTTCTCACTTCTTGCCCGAACCCTTCTCCTTTAGATTTTAAATAAATCTCCATTAAATCTTTAGCTTCTTTGGTTGAATAACCGTATTTTATTCCATCGTATCTAGATAGGTTAGCTGAAGCTTCTGAAGGCGAAATTATATAGTAAGCAGGGTTAGCATATTCGGTATGGGGCAAACTAACTTCTTCGATTCTGGCTCCCATTTCTTCATATTTTTTTATGGCGGCTTTTATTACCTTCTCTACTTCGGGCTCAATTCCTTTAACAAAATACTCTTTAGGAATTCCAATCCGTAAATTTTCAATTTTAAATTTTAAATTTTTAATTTTTGGCGTCTCTATACTCGTTGAGTCCAATCCATCCTTTCCTTTAATCGCTTCAAATACTGTTTTGCAGTCTTGGGCTGTCTTTGTTATCGGTCCAATTTGATCTAAAGAGGAAGCAAAAGCAATCAAACCATATCTCGAAACTGCTCCATAAGTTGGCTTTAAACCAACTACTCCGCAGAAAGAAGCTGGGAGACGAATAGAGCCCCCGGTATCTGAACCCAAAGCATAAACACATTCATTAGCCGCTACGGCCGCCGCTGAGCCTCCAGAAGAACCACCTGGTACACGAATTAAATCATGGGGGTTCCGAGTCGCTCCAAAAGCTGAATTTTCGGTCGAAGAGCCCATGGCAAACTCGTCCAGATTTGTCTTTCCTAAAATAACCGCAGCCTTTTCTTTAAGTTTTTTTATCACTGTCGCGTCGTAAGGTGCAATATAATTTCCCAAAATTTTTGATCCGGCTGTACATTTAAGATCTTCAACCAAAATGTTATCTTTTATCGCCACGGGAATTCCAGCAAGTTGGGGTATTTCCCTTTTTTGTAAAATTAAATCGTCAATTTTTTTTGCCTGAGATAAAGCCTTCTTGGTATTAATAGTTAAAAAAGCAAAAATCTCTTTATCCCTTTCCTTTATTCTATCCAAATAGGCTTTACAAAGTTCAATGGCTGAAAATTCCTTTTTCTTTAATCCTTGATGAGCTTGAGTAATGGTAAGGTCGGTTAACTTCATTGATTATTGAAAATCAAAGAGAACTTTGTGTTCTCTTTTCCACCCTTCGCTTTTGCTGTACAAAAGCTCGGGTAATTGATTTCACTTTTAAGTAACCTGCTTTTTTCTCTGGCACTAATTCCAACAATTTTTGGCTTTTGGCTTCTGGCTTTTTACTTTTCTCGTCCTCCCTCATTACATTTTCAACTTTAATCAAATGACTAGAAGGTTCTACTTTTGAAATATCTACTTCTTCTAATTTTTCAATATAGTCCAAAATCGAAGAAAGCTCCTTTTGCATTTTCTCTATCTCCTTGGGAGTCAATCCCAATCTCGCTAGTTTAGCTATATGTTGTACCTCCTTTTGTGAGATCATTGAAAATTTTATTTGGGTGGTTCCAAATATTCTGTCTCCACTAATGTTTCTTGTAATCGGTCGAGGTCTTCTAAAACCATTCCCGCTCCCCTGACTACAGCAGTCATTGGGTCCTCAATAATTTTAGTCGGAATTTTGGTCTCTTTTTGAATTAGAGTATCTAATCCTCGCAAAAGTGCGCCGCCACCGGCCATTTGAATTCCCGAAGCCATCACATCAGCTAACAATTCCGGAGGAGTTTCTTCTACCGCCGTTTTTATTTCGGTAACGATTTGTTTTACTGATTTTTCCATCGCTCTTTTTATATCCTCATCAGAAACCAAAATTTCTTCAGGAAGTCCGGTAACTAAATTCCTTCCCCGCATCGGTAGCTCTCTTTTATCCTTTAAGGGATAAGCTGAACCTATCCCAATCTTAATATTCTCAGCTGTTCTTTCTCCAATTAATAATTTATATTCATCTTGGGCAAATTGAATTATATCTTCGTTAAGTTTATCCCCGGCTATTCTTAGGCTTTTGGAGATCACAATTCCTCCTAAAGAAATCACTGCCACCTCAGTGGTCCCGCCGCCAATATCAACCACAAAATTTCCTCCCGCCTCCTGAACTGGGAGCCTGGCTCCGATGGCTGCAGCCATTGGTTGTTCAATTAAAAAAACTTCTTTAGCTCCCGCATTCTTAGATGCATCACAAACCGCCTTTTTTTCTACTTCAGTAACTCCGCACGGAATACCAACAATCACTCGCGGCCTAGGGTTTAAAATAAATTTTCTTCGATGAGCTTTCTCAATGAAATATCTGAGCATTTGTTCCGTTACTTCAAAGTCAGAAACTACTCCCGAAACTAAGGGCCTCGTAGCCACAATGTGACCGGGAGTTCTACCAACCATCTTTTTGGCTTCATCCCCAATTGCTAAAATTTGACCGGTTTTCTGATTAATCGCTACCACTGAGGGTTCCTGAATGACGATCCCCCGACCCCGAACATAAACCAAGGAATTAGCTGTTCCTAAATCAATCGCAATATCTTCGGATATATGGGAAAGAAGTTTATTTATTGAAAATTTAAAATTTGACATTTAAAATTTGCTTAATTTTTACTAATCTGGTTTTTTTCTCGCCTCTCTTCTTTATCTCTACACAATCTTTCTTTAATGTTTTCTCGCTTATTACAATTCTATGTGGTATTCCAATTAAGTCGCAGTCAGCAAATTTCTCTCCAGCCGATTTTTCTTCTCTGTCGTCGTATAATACTTCAATTCCCTGTTTCTGCAAATCTTGATATAATTTTTCAGCGACTTTCTTCACCTTTTCAGTGTTTTCAGGCGAAGAGAACGAAGTTCTCTTCTTCACCTTCGCCCTGCTCTCTGCAGGGCTCGGTATTTGGATTAGATGAATTTGAAACGGAGCGACTGTCTTGGGCCAGATAATTCCATCTTGGTCATGGTGAACCTCGACTATAGTCGCCATCACCCTGGGAAGCCCTATCCCATAGCAACCCATCACAATTGGACTCGCCTTTCCATCTCTTCCTCTAAAATTTGCTCCCATAATTTTGCTATATTTCGTTCCTAAATCAAAAATGTGGCCAATCTCAATTGAATTTCTTTTTTCCAAGCGCCTTTTGCATTTTGGACATTGATTCCGATTCCCTATCTTTTCAATATTGGCAGCAAAACCACATTTTTTACAGATTAAAATTCTGTCTTCTCCGCTTTCAGATAAAACCATGAACTCATGAGATCGTTTACCGCCAATTGTTCCGGAGCTAGCTTCCACGCAAATTGGATTTAAGCCACATTTTTTAAATATCTTAAAATAACTCTTTTTTACCTCCTCGTAAAATTTAATCAAATCTTTTTCACTAATATGAAAACTATAAAGGTCTTTCATTAAAAACTCCCGAGTTCTCAGCAAACCTCCAGTAGCTCTCATCTCATTTCTGAATTTATCCTGAATTTGAAAAAGATATAAGGGTAAATCTTGATAAGAGGTAGCGCGCTGCCTAACAATATCAGTAATTTCTTCTTCATGGGTTGAGCCCAAGGCCGTTTCTTTTTGATGGCGGTCTTTTAATTTAAAAAGTGGCGGGTCAATGGTTGCCCAGCGATTGGTTTCAAGCCAAAGGTTTTTATTTTGCAAAACCGGTAAATATAATTCCTGGGCGCCGAGCGCTACCATCTCTTCTCTTATAATTTCTTCTATTTTTTTAAGAACCTTCAATCCCAATGGCAAAAATCTATAAACCCCGCTAAAAGATTGTTCAATAAATTCTCCTCTGGCCAGATATTTGTGGCTGATAGTTTCAGCCTCTTTTGGAGCCTCTTTTTTTGTTTTAGTAAAAAGTTGAGATTGTAACATATTAAAAAATTCTTATTATGTCTTTTATGGTTACCCAAATCCTTAAGGCGATTAATAAGAAATGAATTGAAACATAAACTATTGGCTTGAGGGTAGTTGCCGAGGGGGACACTTCGCAGCCGAGCCCAAGAATAACGTTGATTTTTCTTTTAAGGTTATTAAGGCTCGGCGAGAAATAGCAGCAGCGGAGATTAATTTAATATTACCAATAAAGCTGACTGCGTGTCACCCGAGGCAACCTGCCCGAAAGCTCTTTGAGATGTCAAAACAAACGTGATATGTCTTTTATGGTTACCCAAATCATTAAGGCGATTAATAAGGCAAAGAAGATACTGGTAATGCCTTGCTCAATTTTTTGCGAAACTGCCCTTCTTCTCACTTTTTCAATTCCTAAGAAAAGTAATTTCCCCCCATCAAGAGCTGGAATCGGTAAAATATTAAAAATAGCAAGATAAATAGAAATTAGGGCTATAAATTGGAGATAATAAGCCAGTCCTAAATGAGCAGCCTGAGTCATCAAAGAACCAATTCCAATTGGCCCCATCAATTGAGCCCCTGGTGGCAATCCTTTTCCCTGGATTAAATTTCCCAAAACTTGCAAAAGACCTGCCACAATAGAACCAGTTAAGTTAAAGCAAGCCTCGACTCCCTTAATTGAAGCCAGATACCATGGATAACTGGTTAAGGCGGTTCTCATTAAACCCACCCCCATTGCTCCTTCCCCTTCCGGGGGCGAAACTCTGGGAATTAATGTCGCATCAAAAACTTCTTTCCCCCTTTCAATTGTCAAAGTAATTTCTTCACCTAGATGTTCTTTTGTAAATTCCTGAACCTGTTTTACTTTATTAATTGTTAATTGTTGATTGTTAATTGTTAATTGTTTTATCGCATCGCCTATTTTTATTCCTACTTCCTCGGCTGGTGAACCACTGGCTATTGCCACAATCTGAACCTTTGGGTTTACTGCCTTAGCCTCATCTGAGATAGCCTGAGGTACCCCCATCCCAAAGACAATACTTAATAGAATAGCTGAAATTATCCAAAAAGATACCACTCCTCCCAGAATAATTAAAGCCCTCTGCCAAATTGGTTTTCCAGTAAAACTATGAGCTGATTCTATTCCTCCTTCCTCACCATATATTTTTACGAAAGCTCCAAAAGGTAAAAGATTTAAAGAATATAAAGTTTCACCAATTTTTTTCCCAAAGATTCTGGGAGGATAACCTATTCCGAACTCCTCAACCCTGACTCCAAATTTCTTAGCTATCGCAAAATGGCCAAATTCATGCAAAACAATTAAACCAATAAGACTAATAAAAACAATTAAAATAACCATTGAGTTAAGAACTTATTTCTTTCGTTTTTCTCTCCCCGATTTCTTCTATTTTCTGATTATATTCATCTATTAAATCTTGGAGCTCGTCTTTTGCCCGAAACTTATCATCCTCTCTGATTTCACCTTCTTTTGTCTTTTCCTGAATCTCATCCCAGGC
>CAZWEN010000034.1:0-5755 GCA_964632775.1 uncultured Candidatus Saccharibacteria bacterium
TGCTTCGCAGGTTCTTAAATGCGGAGCATTCAAGGTTCTGCTTCGCAGGTTCTTATTTCTTTAAAGTTAATATTCTCGCAATATCTTTTTTGATTTTACGAACTTCTCTAACATTTTTTACTTTGCCAGCTGCTAAATCAAAACGTAATTGCCTTAGTTTTTCCCGATCATCCTTGAGTGTTTTTTGAAGTTCCTCTTTTGATTTTTGCCTTAATTCACTCACTTTCGTCATTTTTTAACAAACTTAGTTTTAATTGGTAATTTATCAGCTGCCCTTCTAAAGGCTTCTTTGGCTACTTCTTCTTTTAATCCTTCTATTTCAAAGATAATTCTTCCTGGCTTTATTGGAAAAACATAATGATCGACGCTTCCTTTCCCTCCACCCATGGGGATCTCGGTTCCTTTCCTAGTTACTGGTTTTTGTGGAAAAATTCTAATCCAGAGTTTCCCCCCTCGCTTTAAATATCTAATAATTGCTCTTCTGCTGGCTTCTATTTGGCGAGCACTAATCCAACAAGCCTCCAAACTTTTTAAACCGAAGGAACCAAAAGCAATCTCGGTTCCTCGAGAGGATTTTCCTTCTGATCTCCCCTTTCGCCACTTTCGATGTTTAACTTTTCTCGGCATCAATATAGCCATAATTAAAATTTCTCTCCTTTATATATCCAAACTTTTACTCCGATTACTCCGTAAGTACAGAAAGCTCGGGCTGTAGCATAGTCTATGTTAGCTCGTATGGTTTGGCGAGGTAATCTTCCTCGCTTTAGCCATTCCCTGCGGGCAATCTCTGCCCCCCTTAGGCGACCGGCTACCTCTACCCTGCCGCCTTCTATTCCTTTAACCGCTAAAATTTTATCCAAAACCTGTTTCAAAACCCGTCGGTGAGGAATTCTCTTTTCGATTTGTTGAGCAATCCATTGAGCAGATAAGGAAGCCGAAGACCAGGGATCTTTAATTTCTCTAATTTCCAACTTTAATTCGCGCCTGGGTAGTGGGTGGGTGGCGTCCCCTTTGGCCGATGGTTTGAGGATGGCTTCCAAATCCCTTTTTAACTCTTCCACACCTCCTCCTCCCCGACCAATAATCAGACCAGGACGGGCTGAAGAAATAGTAATATTTATTTTCCCCGGAAATCTCTCAATTTCAATCTTTTCTACTCCTATTCTCCCCAATTTTTTTCTTAAAAATTCTCTAATTTTAAAGTCTTCTTCCAAATATTGAGGAAGCTTTTTTCGATAAAATCCTCGAGAATCCCAGTCAGTAATTTCCTTTATTCTAAATATTTTTGGATGAACCCTATGGGTCATATTATGTATTTGTTACCTTTGATGGGTGGAGGGTGGGGCTGTGGTAGTTATTAAAACGCTTTGCGTCTAAATATTCTTTTTATACCTCTTTCAATTTTCGGTCTTTTTATCTCGATTTCAGGTTTTAATTTTGGCTTTTCGACTTTGCCTGCCCCGTAGGAAACCGAAGGTTTTTCTTCGGGGGGAACTTCTCGAGCTTTCTTTACTTTTTTCACTTTTTTAACTTTTTTGGGTTTTTTAACAATTTCGTCAAGAATAACGGTAACATGGGAAGTCTTTTTCTGAATTTCATCAGCTCTTCCTCTAGATCGAGCTCGCCATCTTTTATACTTTGGACCTTCATCAACTAAAATTTTTGCGATATAAAGATTTGATTCATCTAGCTGAAAATTATTTTTAGCATTAGCCGTAGCTGAACGCAAAAGTTTTAACAAAGGTAGGGCGGCTTTTTTAACTTTAAAATTTAAAATATTTTGAGCTTCCTCAATTCTTTTTCCCCGAATTAAATCAGCCACTAATCTAACTTTTCGGGGAGCAATTCTCAAATATTTTAATTTAGCAATTACTGGCATATTTGGGGGCCCGCTTTAGCGGGAGGGCGGTGGAGGGGTTATAGTCTTAAGTTTTTCGGCTTCCCCTGTAGTTGCTTTTGCCTCTAACTCCCTCTGCATTTTCCCACCATGACGGGAAAACTTTGTGGTTGGAGAAAATTCACCAAGACGATGACCAACCATATCTTCAGTCACTTGAACTGGTATAAATTCGCGGCCATTATGAACTCCGAAAGTAAAACCAACCATCTCGGGAGTAATGGTGCAAGCTCTCGACCAAGTTTTAATGATTTCTTTCGCCCTCGGTTTCAATTTTTTTATTTTTTCAAGAAGTTTTTGGTCAACAAATGGACCCTTCTTTAAAGACCTAGCCATATTATTTCTTACTTCTCAGAGCACATAAGGCATTATGTGCTCGACCGAGCATATAAATTTCATTTATGTGCTCTGGTTTTAATGATAAATTTGTCTGTCCATTTTCTTTTCTTTCTGGTTTTTACGCCTAAGGCTGGCTTTCCCCAGGGAGTTTTGGGATATTTTAATCCGGTTGGGCTTCTTCCCTCTCCCCCTCCGTGAGGATGATCAGGCGGGTTCATTGCTGTTCCCCGGACGGTTGGCCGCCAGCCTTTTAATCTCTGCGTGCCAGCTTTTCCAATTCTTTCAAAACGATGCTCAGGATGAGAAACCTGACCGATAGTACAGAAGCAGTTTTGAGAAATTTTTCTGGTTTCTCCCGAAGGCATTTCCAAATGGGTAAATTTTTCTTCTTGAGCTAATACTTTAGCTGAAGTTCCTGCAGCTTTTTGCAATTTTCCTCCTTTCCCTGGCTCTAACTCAATATTAAACACCTGAGTTCCAACTGGAATATTTTTTAGTTTGATTCGATTTCCAATTTTGATTTCGGCTTTCTCTGAAGCTACTATTTCATCTCCTATTTTCAAATCTTTGGGAGCCAATCTGTATCTTTTTTCCCCATCTTGATATTGAAGAAGGGCAATAAAAGCAGATCGGTTGGGATCGTATTCTAAAGCAATGACTTTAGCTGGAATTCCTAATTTCTCCTCCCCAAAATCTAAAATTCTATAAAGCCTTTTTACCCCTCCACCTCGGTGACGAACAGTTATTCTACCAGAACGAGCCCTACCTGCTTTTTTCTTTAAAGCCAGGAGCAACTTCTTTTCTGGTTTTTTCTTAGTTAATATTTTTTTCATATTATCGAGGTAACACCTCAATTTTCTGTCCCTCTTTTATTCTGACGATGGCTTTTTTGTAGCCCTTTCTCCAACCAGATATCCTTCCTAACCTCCTTCGTTTTCTAGGAACTTTAATAATTTTCACCGATATAACATCAACCCCGTAAAGGTCTTCAATTGCTTTTTTTGTTTCCACTTTATTAGCCCTTGGCCAAACTTTAAAAACATATTGATTTTGACCAACCAAACCAGTAGCTTTTTCAGTAACCTGAGGAGTTTTTAAAACTCTCCAAGCCTCCCCTATTTTCTTTGCTTTTGGCCTGGCGATCTCAGAAGGCCTTTCTGGGGCCCTCTTTTTGGTAGGAAGGGTGGTGGGCGGGTAGTAGTCTTCAGCTTTTTTAACTACTTTTGGTTTTTTCCTAGGTTTTTTAATTGGCTTCTCTTCTGGTTTAATTTCCTCTCTTTCCTTTTTCCTTTTAAAAATATCTAAAAGCGGCATATTACTTTAGAAATGTCTCTTTTATTACTTTTATTGTTTCTTTTGGCATTATTAAATATTTAAAAGAAAGTAAATCCAGGGTATTAAGATTCCGAGCTTCAATGGTTTGGGCATTAGGAATATTTCTAGTAACTCTTATTATCGTCTTATCCGCCTGGGGTAAGGCTATCAAACAAGAACCTTTTTTAAAAGGTAATTTCCCTAAAAATTTTGTCATTAATTTTGTCTTAGCTTCGGGCAAACTTAATTTATCCAAAATTAAAAGTAAATTATTTTTTGCTTTAGCTGATAAAACCATGAAAAAGGCAATTTTGCGCATTTTTTTATTAATTTTTTTCTTAAAAACTCTCTCTTTAGTTGGTCCGAAGGTTACTCCTCCTCCCCGCCATAAAGGAGAACGAATCGAACCTGCCCTAGCCCTGCCAGTTCCTTTTTGCCGCCAAGGCTTTCTTCCACCACCCCGAACTTCGGACCTTCCTTTAGCATGAGCAATAACTTCTCTTCGATTTGCCATCTGACTCACTACTACCTGATGAACCAAATCAGGATTAACTTTTAAACCGAAAATCTCATTCGGAAGTAAAGTTGTCCCTACCTCTTTACCTTCTTGGTTATAAACGGTGACTTTCATAAATTTCTAATAAAGTTCCTTTTCTGCCGGGAACCGCTCCTTTTATAGCTAATAAGTTGTTCTCTTTATCAACTTTTGCTACTTTTAATTTTTTAACTGTTACTCTTTCAAATCCCATTCGGCCTGGCATTTTCCTTCCTTTAATTACTCTTTCGGGAAAAGAACTTCCAGTTGAACCCGGAGTTCTTAATTCATGCTTTGTTCCATGAGTAGCTGGTCTGCCGTGAAACCCCCATCTTTTGACTCCCCCGGCGAAACCTTTTCCTTTGGAAATTCCACTTACTTTTACCCTATCGCCTTCTTTAAAAATTGAAACGTCAATTATCTGAGCCACAGCGAAAGGTGGAAAAGAGGATTTATCCTCTTTGACAATCCTGAACTCTCTTAAGTATTTAAATTCTTTTCCTTTCATTGGTTTTTTAATTTTTTTTTGTTTTTCAATTTTTTTAAAGCCAACCTGAACAGTTTCGTAGCCATCTTTTTCCTTTGTTTTTATTTGAGTAACCTGACAGGGCCCGGCTTCAATTAAAGTCACCGGGATTACATCTCCTTTTTCATCAAACATCTGGGACATACCAAGTTTTAGACCTAATATAAACTTCATTTTACCACTGATTTATGCCGCTAGTCGAAGAACATTTGTTCTCCTCCACCCTTCGCTGCGGCTCGGGTAATCGAAAACCGGGCAATAGCCCGGCTTTCATCCGTGACTATTTAAATAAATTCTAAATTTTTAAAATTTTAATAACTTTAACATTTTTATTCTATAATAAAAATTTATCAATGTAAATGTTTTGTCAGCATTAATCAGCAAAATTCGCATTAATCGCTGTCTTACATTTTAATTTCAATGTCTACTCCGGCCGGTAAGGTTAAACTCATCAAAGCATCAATTACTTTTGGATTAGGATTTAGAATATCAATTAATCTTTTATGAACTCTCATTTCAAATTGCTCTCGACTATCTTTATGAATAAAAGAAGATCTATTGACGGTATATTTATGAATTTCGGTTGGTAAAGGAACGGGTCCCGAAACTTCAGCTCCATAACGCAAAGCTGTCTCAATAATCTGTTTTGCCGAATTATCAATTACTTTATGGTCATAAGCCCTAAGTTTTATCCTCAACTTAGGTTTTATCTCTTCTTCAACTACAGCAGCTTTCTTTTTTGCCATCTTAAAGGAACACCAAAATTAATTTTCAATTTCTCTATTTAGTTATTTTCGTGACAACACCAGCTCCAACTGTTTTACCCCCTTCACGGATTGCGAATCTTTGCTTTTCTTCTAAAGCAATAGGGGTAATTAATTTAATTTTTAAATTGACAGTATCTCCCGGCATCACCATTTCCGTTCCTTCGGGCAAGGTTATATCTCCAGTTACATCAGTAGTCCGGAAATAAAGCTGAGGCTTGTAACCAGAAAAGAAAGGAGTATGCCTACCACCCTCCTCTTTGGTCAGAACATAAACCTCCCCATCAAATTCAGTATGGGGGGTGATTGAACCGGGCTTGGATAGCACTTGACCTCTTTCTACATCTTCTTTTTTAAATCCTCTTAGTAAAATTCCAACA
>CAZWEN010000035.1:0-5285 GCA_964632775.1 uncultured Candidatus Saccharibacteria bacterium
CATTTATTTTTATTAATCTCCCCTGTTTTTTATAATAATTTATTACTGGTATCGTTTTATTTTTAAATTCCTCAAGTCGTTTTTTTATCGATTCTAGTCTATCATCACGCCTGGTTATAAGTTCACCTCCACATTTGTCGCATTTTTTTAGTTTTTTAAATTCTCCCAACCAAGGAATGATTCTGCCACATTTTTTACATTGCCTTCTTTTGGTTAAACGATTAAATGATTCTTTTCTTGAAATATTAATAAGGAAAACTTTCACATTTTTATCCCATTCATACCAATTTAAAGCTTCGTCTGTCAGGATGGCCTCAAAAATTATTCTTGTCCAGCCGTCTAAAACAAAACCGTTAATTTTAGATTGTTTTTTTAATTTTTCTAAATCATCTCCTAAAATTTTAACAACAACAAAACTGGGGACCAATTCTCCTCTATTCATAACTTTAGTAAGTTTTTCTCCAGTAAAATCACCTACTTTTTGACGCGCCCGAAGAACATCGCCGCTTCCAATATATTTTAATCCAAATTTTTTAGCCAGTAGTTTGGATTGAGTTCCTTTTCCAGAACCAGCTGGTCCCAGGATAATAATTGCTAAAGGTTTTTTAGAATGTTTCATATTCCCTCATTTGTAATTGAGCATTAATTTGTCGGATAGTTTCTAAAACCACTGAAACTACAATCAGTAAAGCCGTCCCTCCAATTAAGAAACTAAAGACCATCACCCCGGTTATCCCTCCAACAATTGAGGGCATGATGGCAATCGTTCCCAAGAAAAGGGCTCCAATCAACAAGACTCGATTTAAAATATAATACATAAAATTGGCCGTGGAAGTTCCCGGTCTAATTCCTGGAATAAATCCTCCCATTTTTTGTAAATTAGTAGAAATGGCTTTGGGGTCAAAAGTAACGGCAGTATAAAAATAAGTAAAAAGAACAACTAAGAAAAAGTATGAAATTCCATAAAACCAGGGATTTTGGAACAAAGCTCCAATGCTTTGGGCAATAGAACCTACAGTTCCGCCGGCTCCTCCTAAAAAATTAGCAATCATACTGGGGAAAAGCATAATTGATAAAGCAAAAATTATTGGAATTACTCCCGCTGGATTGACATTTAAGGGTAAATAAGTAGAAACTCCACCATACATTTTCATTCCCCTCACTCTTTTGGCATAGGAAACTGGAATATTCCGCCGGCCTTCATTAATTAAAACTACTCCGGCAATTATCAATAAAGCCATACCAAAGAAAAGTAAATAAGCCGGAACTCGAGCTGGATCCCAGGTGACTAACATCTGACGAATATTATTTGGGAAATCAGCAATAATTCCAGCAAAAATCATAAGAGAAACTCCGTTACCAATTCCTTTTTCTGAGATTAGCTCACCAAGCCACATTAAAAATAGGGCGCCGGCAGCTATGGTCAGAATTGAAGTGAAAAGTAAGGTCGGAGATAAACTCTCAACTACTCCTTGACGTTGAAATAAGGTTAACATCCCATATCCTTGAAGAGCAGCTAAGGGTACGGTGGCAATTCGGCAATACTGATTAAATTTTTGTCGGCCAGCTTCACCTTCTTCTTTATACATTCTTTCAAGCTGGGGAAAAATCATGGTTAACAACTGAAAAATAATGACCGCCGTAATAAAAGGACCCAATCCCAACATCACAATGGAAAGATTATCTAAGGCTCCCCCAGTAAACATATTTAAAAGACCAAACATTTGAAACTGTCCAAAAAAATCTTTTAAATTTTCAGCATTAATTCCGGGCATGGGTATATTAGCCATCACCCGAAAGATAACAAAAATTCCCAAGACAAATAATATTTTGTTTCTTAGGTCCCGGATTTTAAAAATTTGAGTAACTCTTTGGTACCAGGCCATATTGTTATTTAATACTGCCGCCGGCCTTTTCTATTTTTTCTTTGGCCTGCTTTGAAACATCGCAATTTTCAACAGATAGAGCTTTAGTTAGTTTGCCTTTTGCTAAAATTTTTACTTTAGGCAATCTTCCTTTTATTCTACGAATTACTCCCCTTTCAATCAATACTTTTGGAGTCACGGTATCTGCGGCTTTAAATTTCTTTTCAAGTACCTCGATATTAACTACCGCAGGTTTAGGCCTAATTATTTTAAATTTGTATCCTCTTAATTTAGGATATTTTTTTATTAATCCTCGAATAGCCGGTTTAAATTTTCGACCCGCTCGCGATTTTTGACCCTTTAAACCTCGGCCGGAATAAGTACCGCGCTTCCCACCCCGACCGACTCTCTTTTTTTTCTTTAATTTATGTTTTGGTTTTAGTTGATGAAGTTGCATATTCCCTTTTTAATTCTTGTAGGGCTTTAATGGTTGCTCTAGCATTATTTAATTTATTCCCGGTTCGGCCTAAAATTTTAGATGAAATATTCTTTATCCCAGCCAAAGTACAAATAACTCTAACTGTCCCCCCGGCTACCAATCCTCTCCCCTTTCTTTGGGGTTTCAGGATTATCTTAGCTGATCCAAATTTTGCGGAAACTTCATGAGGAATAGTATCTGAAATAATTGGAACCTCAATTAAATTTTTTTTAGCCAATCTAGTTGCCTTTTCTATTGCCTGGGCTACATCACGGCCTTTGGCTACCCCTACTCCAACCTCACCCTCTTTATTTCCTATAACCATCACTGCTCTAAACCCTATTTTTCTTCCCCCAGCTCTGGTATGGGAAGTTCTAGCCAAATCCAAAAGCTTGGATTCAAACTCCTCCCTAGGTTTCTCTTTAAATCTTGGTAATTTTTCTCTTGGCATTTTTGGTAATTGAAAATTAAAATTTCAGTCCTCCTTCTCTTGCCCCTTCAGCCAGCGCTTTTACTCTTCCCTGATAGCGGTAACTTGCTTTATCAAAAACAACTTTTTCGAATTTATTTTTAATAGCCTCTTCAGCAATTAATTTCCCTACCTCAAAAGCTATAGCTACTTTTCCAGTCAAAACTTTCGTGTCAGTTTCGCGTTTTTGTTTCGTGTCGGTTTCGCGTGATATCTTAGTTTTTCTCTTTTTCGGGGAGCGACGGGTTAATTCTATATCGCTCGCACTTGCCAATGTCTGCCCTTTTTTGTCGTCAATCAGTTGGGCATAAATATATTTATTTGATTTAAAAACACAAAGCCGAGGCCTTTCGCTGGTTCCTGATATTTTTGCTCTCACCCGCGCCTTACGTCTAAATCTTTTTTCTCGTTTTATTTTAGACTTCATAATTTTTACATTGCTGTGGCTGCCTTTTTCCCTACCTTTCTTCTAACTATTTCTCCTTGATATCTAATTCCCTTTCCTTTATAAGGTTCAGGAGGTTTAACTTTCCTTATCGTCGCAGCAAGGAGACCAACTTTTTCCTTATCAATTCCAGAAACAGTAATAACATTTTTTTCTACAGAAAATTTTATATCCTGAGGGACTTTTATTTTAACCGGATGGGTAAAACCAACGAGTAATTTCAGGTCTTCTCCTTCGACTAAAGCTTTAAAACCCAATCCTTCTATTTCTAATTTTTTTTCATATCCTTCGGTTACCCCCTTTATCATGTTAGCTAGAAGGGTTCGAGTTAACCCCCAAAAAGCCTTAGTTTGCTTGGTCTCCTTTTGGGGTAAAACAAAAATTTGGTTACCTTTTATTTCAGCTTTAATTTCCGGCCGAATTTCTCTAGAAAGCTCGCCTTTGGGACCCTTAATAATAACTTTCTGGCCCTCAATTTTAACCTCTACATTTTCCGGTATTAAAATTGGCTTTTTCCCGACTCTGGACATAGTATTATGGTTTAATTACCAAATTTCACAGATTATTTCTCCGCCCAGTTTTTTTCTTCTCGCTTCTTTATCTGTCATCAAGCCTTTAGGGGTAGAAATTACCGCTACTCCATAACCTCCTTTCACTGATTTAATTTCTTTAGCTTTTTTATAAATTCTCTGACCAGGCTTTGAGATTCTCTTTAAACCAGAGATTACTGGTAGGTTCTCAACACCCCCCTTTGCCAAGGCTTCGGAGGGCAAGTATTTTAGAGTAACTTCAATGGTTCTTCTTAATTTTTTTCCTTTTTTTTCAACCTTGGCAACAAATCCTTTTTTTTCTAAAATTTTAGCAATCTCATACTTTAAATTGGAAAAGGGAATATCAACCGTTGCTTTCAAAACGGCCTGAGCATTTCTTATTCTATTTAACATGTCGGTGATTGGATCAGTCATAATGGTATTACCAACTACTCTTTTTAACCCCGGGAATCTCTCCTCTATTCGCTAACTCTCGAAAACATATTCTGCATAATCCAAATTTACGAAGAAAACCTTTCTTTCTTCCACATCTAAAACAGCGTCGAACAATTCGACTTTTATATTTAGGTTTCTTTTTTGACTTAGCGATTTGTGCTTTTGTGGTCATATTATTTTATTGGGAATCCCAATAACTTTAATAATTCTAGGCTTTCTTCTCTATTTTTTGCGGTAGTAACTACTGTTACTTCTATTCCAAAAATGGTTTTTGCTCTTTCTGGTAAAATCTCGGGAAAGGAAATATGTTCTTTGACGGCTACAGTTAAATTTCCTTTTTTATCGAGAGATTTTGGGTTAATCCCTCGAAAATCCCGAGATCTAGGAAGGGCAATATGGATTAATCTTTCTAAAAAATCATACATCATTTTTCTTCTCAAAGTAACCATCGCGCCAATTGGCATTCCCTCGCGAATTTTAAAGCCAGAAATTGATTTTTTTGCTTTGGTTAATTTTGGATATTGCCCACAAATCATAGCCAAGTCTTCTAAAATCGACTTGTAAATTTTTTTCTGTTCTTCTGAAGTTTTTCCCGAAATCAATCTTCCAAAACCAGTATTTACGACCACTTTTTCAATTTTCGGAACAGCCAAAGCATTCTTATAACCAAACTTCTCCATCAGGGCTGGGATTACTTCTTTATTATATTTATCTTTTAATTTTAACATATTTAGTTTATATTTCTTGCCCACACTTCTTGCAAATCCTATATTTCTTCCCTTCAGTAATTTTGTATTTTATTCGCGTGGCTTTTCCGCATTTTGAACAAATCAGTTTTACATTCGAAATATGAATAGGGCCAGGCATTTCAACAATTTGCCCCTTTTCTCCGGATTTTTTAGGTCTTTGATGTTTTTTTCTTAGATTAATTCCTTCTATTAAAATCCGGCTTTCTTCAGGAAAAGCCTCTAAAACCTTACCTTTTCTACCTTTATCTTTTCCCGAAGTTATTAAAACTGTATCACCTTTTTTAATCTTCATA
>CAZWEN010000036.1:0-5231 GCA_964632775.1 uncultured Candidatus Saccharibacteria bacterium
TAATTATTTCTGCTCCGGATATTGAAAGTTCAAAATGGTACCAAGAGTTTGCCAGGATTATTCCAAAATTAAATTCAAAAACCGACTATGAAATTGATGAAAAAATGAAAGCCGCTACTTTAACCGAAGAGGGGATTAATAAAATTGAAAAAATTTTAGGAATGGGGAATATTTATGAAGAACGAGGAATAAAATATTTACATCATTTAGAGCAGGCTTTGAGAGCCGAAGCTCTTTTCAAAAGAGATAAGGATTATGTAGTCAAAGATGGCCAAATTCTTATTGTGGATGAGTTTACCGGAAGGTTAATGCCAGGGAGAAGATGGTCAGGAGGACTTCATCAAGCCATTGAAGCCAAAGAAGGAGTTAAGGTCCAACCTGAATCTCTAACCTTAGCTTCCATTACCTTTCAAAATTATTTTAGAACGTACCAAAAATTGGCTGGAATGACCGGCACCGCTGCCACCTCGGCTGAAGAATTTGATAAGGTTTATGGTTTGGAAGTAATCATTGTTCCTACTAATGAGCCGATGATTAGGAAAGATTTAGCAGATAGAGTTTATAAAACCGAAAATGGAAAATTCGAGGCTTTGGTAAGAGAAATAAAAGCAAGGCAGCTTAAAGGTCAGCCAGTTTTGGTTGGAACCACTTCAATTGAGAAGAATGAATACTTAGGAAAATTATTAAATAGAGAGGGAGTTCCCCATCAAATTTTAAATGCTAAACATCATCAAAGAGAGGGAGAAATTATTGCCCAGGCCGGTAGGCAAGGAGCAGTAACCGTAGCTACTAATATGGCTGGTCGTGGGGTTGATATAATTTTGGGAGGAAATCCTCCAGATGAAAAAGGAGCCAAAGAAGTTGTTGAGCTGGGCGGACTCCAGGTTATTGGCACTGAAAGACACGAAGCCAGAAGAATTGATAATCAGCTTCGGGGAAGGTCAGGAAGGCAGGGAGATCCAGGGTGCTCAGAATTTTTTGTTTCTTTGGAAGATGATTTATTAAGAATTTTTGGTTCAGATAGAATACAATCTTTAATGAACGTTTTAAAAATTCCTGAAGACCAGCCAATTGAGGCTAATTTGGTTTCCAATGCCATTGAATCTGCTCAATCAAAAATTGAGGGAATGAATTTTGATTTAAGAAAACATATTTTGGAATATGATGATGTAATGAATAAACATCGAGAAGTCATTTATAAAAAAAGAAGGGAAATTTTAGAAAAAGCTCAAAATGCAAATCTCAAATCTCAAATCTTAGAGATGGTGAAAAAAGCAGGATATACCGAAGAAGATTATCAGAAAAAAGAGAAGGAGGTTGGAGAGGAAAATATGCGCCAGATTGAAAAAATTATTTCTTTGAGAACTTTAGATATGCTTTGGATGGAGCATTTAGAGAGTATGGAACATCTAAGAGATTCAGTTAGATTGAGGGCTTATGGCCAAAGAGACCCCTTGGTGGAGTATAAAAATGAAGGCCATAAAATGTTTCGGCAATTACTTTCCATGCTTGAATCAAACATTGCCCAGACTATTTTTAAAGTTAGTTTGGTACCAAGAACAGCCGAAGCTCCGGTAGTTAGTTCTTCTGCCCCAAATTACGCCGCCGGGGCGCGTAGTAAAAACAAACCTGGCAGGAACGACCCCTGCCCCTGCGGAAAAATTAATTCCAAAACCGGCCAACCAATGAAATATAAGAAGTGCTGTTGGCCCAAATACGGTTAATATGTTTTTTCTTCCTATTGGCTGTTTAATATTTGCTCTTTTTATTTTATTTCTGCCCATTTTATTTGTTTTGGGCTATTTTCATATTGTTACTATTGGTTTTGAGAAACTTGGCTTTTCTCCTGAAGTAACCATTTTGATACTTTTGGCAATTCTCATTGGTTCTAGCATTAATATTCCTTTAGGGAGACAAAAATTAGTTCGGGTAGAAGAACCAGTTTTTTTTGGCTTATTTCGCCAGCCAAGAATAAAAGCCCAAGGCATTGCCGTTAACTTGGGAGGAGCAGTTATTCCGGTTTTAATTTCTTTTTATTTTTTATATTTGGGCTGGCGACAAGGTTTCTCTTTGGGGCCAGTTTTGATTGCTATAATTTTAATGATTATCATTTCCAAATTTTTAGCTCGAATTATTCCAGGTAGAGGAATAGCATTACCTTTCTTTATTCCTCCTTTATTTGCTGTTCTTTTTGCTTTAATGTTAGCGCCGCATTTTGCTGCCCCCTGTGCTTTTATTTCTGGAGTTCTCGGAACTTTGATTGGAGCTGATTTGTTAAATTTGAAAAAAGTTCAAAAAATTTCGCCAGGTTTTTTATCTATTGGAGGAGCTGGGGTATTTGATGGAATATTTTTAGTGGGGATGGTTTCAGCCCTTTTAGCCGGCTTTTAATTGTTTTAAAATAAGTATATGTCGAAAAAGAAAGTTTATTTAATTGTCGCTTTTATTTTTGTTTTGGCTTTTTTTGCTGGGAACTTAGTTTATCCTCAACTTTTAAAATTACCTCATTTTCCCCAGATTCCTTTTAAATTAGGTTTAGATTTGCAAGGAGGGAGCCATCTGGTTTATGAAGCAGATTTATCCAGTGTTGAGAAAGAGGAGTACTCCTCAGCTATGCAAGGTCTTAGAGATGTTATTGAAAGGAGGGTTAATCTTTTTGGGGTTCAAGAACCAATAGTCCAGACTCAGGAAGCTCAGGGTCATTATCGATTGATTGTGGAGTTAGCGGGAATAATAGATCCGGCTGAAGCCATCAGACAGATTGGTCAAACCCCTTTTTTGGAATTCAAAGAACAGAGACCGGAAGAAGAAACACAAAAAATTTTGGATAAACAAAAAGAAATCGAAGGCAAGAGCCTTGAAGAGCTTCAGCAAATTGAAGACTGGTATTTAGGTTTTGAGGATCCCTATTTCCAGTCTACTTCCTTAACTGGAAAATATTTAGAAAAGGCGGAACTCGGCTTTGACCAAACTGCCACCTACAAATCCTTAGTTTTACTCCAATTTGATGACGAAGGTAGTAAAATTTTTGAAGATTTAACTTCCAGAAACGTGGGAAAACCTTTAGCTATCTACATTGACGGGCTGCCAATTTCTGCTCCAACTGTTCAGGAAACAATTTCGGGAGGAAGAGCTCAAATCACTGGAGACTTTACTATCGAGGAAGCCCAGAGTTTAGCCAGGAATCTTAATGCCGGCGCCTTGCCGGTGCCAATCAAGTTAATTTCCCAGCAATCAGTAGGACCGACCTTAGGTAAAATTTCTTTAGAAAAATCATTAAAAGCTGGCAGCTTAGGGTTTTTGCTGATAATTTTATTTATGATTTTTTTCTATAGATTGCCAGGCTTTTTATCTGCTTTGGCTTTGGGAATTTATGCTGTCGTAGTTTTATCTTTATTTAAACTTATCCCGGTTACCTTAACTTTGGCCGGGATTGGAGGGTTTATCCTTTCAATAGGAATGGCTATTGATGCTAATATTTTAATTTTTTCTCGAATGAGAGAAGAATTAAGAGGCCAAAAGTCGTTTGTCCAGAGCGTAGAAGATGGATTTAATCGAGCCTGGCCCTCAATTAGAGATGGAAATCTCACTACCTTAATTGTGGCCGTAATTTTATTTGGTTTTGGGACCAGTTTTATTAAAGGGTTTGCCTTAACTTTGAGTTTGGGAATTTTACTTAGTATGTTGTCAGCAATTTTTATTACTAAAAATTTTTTGAAGTGTTTTGTCAAAACGAGACTCGAAAATTGGAAATGGCTGTGGAGATAACCTTCACTTACCTGAGCGTAGCGAAAGGTAGAAAAGAACAGAATATTCTTTGACCCATAAAATTAAAGCTCGGTATATGAACATTAATTTTCTAAAATACAAAAAAATTTACTTTATTTTTTCAGCAACCTTAATTTTGGCCAGTTTAGTTTGTTTAATTATTTTTGGCTTAAAACCAGGAATTGATTTTACTGGCGGAAGCATTTTGGAAATAGAATATATTGAAGAGAGGCCTTCAAATCAAGAAATTAAAGAAACCCTTTCTGATTTAGATTTAGGAGAAGTTTTAGTCCAGCCAACTGAAGAGAAGGGAGTAATTCTTAAAATGAAAGATATTTCTGAAGATACCCATCAAGAAGTTTTAGAAAAACTAAAGGAAAATAAAGAGTTAGAAGAAAGACGTTTTGAATCAATTGGGCCAGTTATTGGCCGGGAATTAAAACAAAAAACCAAAATCGTCATAATTTTATCTCTATTGGCCATAGTTTTATATATTGCCTGGGCTTTCAGGAAAATCTCCAGGCCACTTCCCTCCTGGCAATATGGAATAGCTTCGCTAGTTGCTCTTTTTCATGATGTTTTAATACCGCTGGGAATTTTGTCTGTTTTGGGAAAATTTTATGGAGTTCAAATTACCATCCCGGTTATTACGGCTTTGCTTGCGGTTTTGGGTTATTCAATTAATAATACGGTAGTAGTTTTTGATAGAATAAGAGAAAATCTTTTAAGGCGGGCAGGCACTTATCAGGAAATAGTAAATAACAGCCTAAATCAAACCCTAACTAGATCTATTAATACTTCTTTAACTACTCTTTTTGTTTTGGTAGCTATTTTCTTTCTGGGTGGGATAACCTTAAAATATTTTGCCTTAGCTTTAATCTTGGGAATTATAGCTGGTACCTATTCCTCGTTATTTTTAGCTAGCCCAATTTTAGTGGCCTGGTTGAGGTGGCGAAATCGGGTGATTTGACAGTAGCCCTTAAAAATGTTTAAATACAATAATATGTTATTTAATTACGCTAAAATTTGTCAAAACTTAATTAAAGATTTACCTCCCCGGACTAAAGAGGTTATTTCCCGCCGTTTTGGTTTTAAAACCGGTCAAAAGGAAACTTTAGAAGCAATTGGAAAAGATTATGGTATTACCAGAGAGAGAGTCCGTCAAATTGAAGAAGACGGATTTTTAAGAATAGAACCAAAAATCGGCCAATTTCAAAAAACTTTCCAATATTTTGCTGATCAACTTAAAAACTTCGGAGATTTAAAAAAAGAAGATATTTTACTTCAGGACTTGGGCAGGAGAAGATTTCAGCCCCAGATTTACTTTTTACTAACCTTAGGACCAAATTTTGAAAAAGTCGGAGAGTCCGATGAGCTTTATCCTTTATGGACCATTAATCAGAATTCCTTAGTTTTAGCTAAAAAAGTTATTGATTCTTTTTATAATCAGCTTAAAAAAAATA
>CAZWEN010000037.1:0-4903 GCA_964632775.1 uncultured Candidatus Saccharibacteria bacterium
CTTTAAATTGCCAAATTCCTGAATATTCAAAATTTGACAGGAAAAATTATTTTTATCCTGATTTACCAAAGGGATACCAAATATCTCAACTCTATCAACCTCTTTGCCGAGAAGGTTTTTTGGTGGTTGATGGGAAAAAAATAAGAATCCGAGAGGTACATCTTGAAGAAGACACAGGAAAACTAATTCATCCCGAAGGCAAAGATTACTCCTTAGTCGATTTTAACCGAGCGGGAATTCCTTTGATGGAATTAGTAACTGAGCCAGATTTAAGGTCGGCTAAGGAATCTCGAAAATTTGCTGAGGAATTGCAATTAATTTTAAGATATCTCGGTGTTTCCGATGCTGATATGGAAAAAGGACAACTCCGCGTTGAAGCAAATATATCGCTAAGTAAAAATTCGCCGGCTGGCGGAAAAAAATTAGGAACTAAAGTAGAGATTAAAAATCTTAATTCATTTCGGGCAGTAGAAAAGGGGATTGATTATGAAATTAAAAGACAAACAGAGATTTTAAACTCTGGTCAAAAAGTTATTCAGGAAACTCGGGGATGGGTGGAAATAAAGGAAGTGACTGTTGGTCAAAGAGAAAAAGAAGAAGCTCATGATTATCGCTATTTTCCCGAGCCAGATTTACCAATCCTTCATTTAGGAGTTGCAGATTATCTTAATGAAATTAAAGCTGAAATTCCTGAATTGCCTCAGCAAAGGAGAGAAAGATTTAAAAAAGAATATAATTTGTTAGATAAAGAGGTCGCTGAGGTTTCATCTCATCTCCCGCCTCGTCCCACTTCGTGGGACTCGGCAATTGAAGTTTTTGTCTTTAACAAAGATCTTGGAGAATATTTTGAAAAAGTAATGTCAGAATTAAGAAACTGGGTAAAGGAAGCAGAAATAAAAAGAAAAGTTAGCAAGGAAGAGTTTTTAAAACTGACAAAACTTTGTTCAAATTATATGATTACTGATTTACAGGGTTTATTAAAAGGAGCTTCAGTAGCAGGTCTAGATTTTTTAATCACTCCAGAAAATTTTGCTGAATTTATTACTTTAATTTATAAAGGAAAAATTTCAAGTAAAATTGCCAAACAGGTTCTTAGTGAAATGTTTTCTACTGGAGCCGACCCCTCTCATATTATTGAAGAAAAGGGACTGATTCAAATAACTGATGTTGCCCAAATTGAAAAAATTATCAAAGAAGTAATTTCAAAAAATAAAAAGGCAGTTGAAGATTTTAAAAAAGGCAAAGCCAATGCTTTTCAATTTCTAATTGGCCAAATAATGGCAGAAACCAAAGGCAAAGCTAACCCTCAAATCGTTAGTAACGCTTTACATAGAATCTTGACAAAAAATAAATAAAATAGTATAATAAATTATCAAAATAAAATAGCACCTTTACAAAAAGGTAATCCAAGCCTTAGAGGAGGTAATCAGATGTTAAAAGAAGGTCGATGGAGATATAAGATTGACGAAAAAGGTAGGGTGCCGCTTCCCCCTGAATTAAGGGAAATCTTCGGTAAAGAAGCAATTGTCGCCCTTGAACCGCCGGAAGGACCAGTAGTGATATACTTAGTAAGTGCCTGGGAGAGAAAATTAAAAGATGTTTTAGAAAAAGTTGGAAGTCGCCAACAGTTTACGCTTAGTTGGATGCCTTTTACTGTGAAACTCGATGCTCAAGGAAGGATTTCTCTTCCAGACGATCACCGAAAATTACTGGAGAAAAGAGTAATCGTGGTCTCTATGGGGGACGATGGCTATTTAAAAGTAATAAATGATGAGGATTTGGATGAGGAGAGTCTCGTGGGAAATCCAACAATGAAGCCATTTCAGAGCGCAGAAGAAGCCGAGGAGTATTTCAGTAAAGGGAAAGACGTTGTCTATATTGGCAACAATGGAAGGAAAGTGATTGGCAAATTGAAATCTAGATGCGGCGGTTTCTTTAACTTCATTGGCAAAGATGAACACGGGGTAATTGTTTCATTAGACCAGGCACCCTATTGGCAATTTTATACTCTGGCGAAAGGAGATGAGACGCAGTGAAAGAAAATGAAAAGGTAATAGACGCATTAGTCACGGAGGTTGGCGTCCTGGATAAGAAAAAAGAAGAAATTCTCCAGGAGGTAGAGGAACTAAGAAAAAAACCAAAAGCCGACCCAAAAGAGATTCAGTCTCTTGTGAAGCGAATCAAGAAATTGATAAACAGATTCCAAAATAAATTGGAGGCCATCGAAAAAAAAGCTTCAAAACTCTAAGAAAGGAGGTGAAAAATGGAAAATAGGTCGTTTAATGAGGTTGCTGACAGGCTTGAGGAGGCAAGGAAGATTAAACCCAAAACCTCGACCGGTCTCTGGGCACAGCAAGACGCTGTGAACAAACTTGAGGGTGATCTCATGATCATTCATCAAGCTGGAATAAGGCAGCTGGGAGAGCAAGAAGTAAGAAAGTTTCACCAGCTATCAGGGATTTACTAAGCAGCACCGACGCAAAGAGCGAGGGAAAGTGTTTTACTCGTTTGTCCCTCGCTCTCTTTTTATTTATTTCAAAAATTCTTTTGTTAATTTCTCAGTCTCCTTATAACTTTTTATCCAAATAATTCTTTTGTCTTTTTTGAACCAGGTCATCTGGCGTTTAGCGAAATGCCAGGTATTTCCTTTGATTTTTTTAATCGCTTCGGCTAAAGAAAATTTTTTGTTTAGATAATCAATTATTTCTCGATACCCAATAGCGTCAAAAGTGGGCAAATTTTTATCATAGATTTTAATTAAATTTTTAACCTCTTTTACTAATCCAGTTTTCATCATTTTATTTACTCTTTTTTCTATTTTTTCTTTTAGTTTTTCTTCAGAAACACTTAAACCGATTTCTAAAACATCAAACAGAGATTCCCCCTTTTTTCTTTGCTGAGAAAAAGGCCTTTTAGTTTTTATAGCTACTTCCAGGGCTCGAATAATCCGGCGGGGGTTTTGAGAATCCACAATATAAGCTGCTTCTGGGTCAATTTTAATAAGTTCATCGTAAAGGCTTTTTAGCCCCCGGGTTTTAATTTTTAATTCTAAACTCTTTCTTAATTTCCAATCTGGTTTCACCTTGGGAATTTCTAAATTTTCAATCACTGCTTTTAGATAAAGTCCGGTTCCCCCGACTAAAAATGGACTTTTTCCCTTTTTAACAATTTTATTAATTGCTTTGATTGCCTCTTTTTTATATTGCCAAACCGTATAAATTTGGTTTGGATTTTTAATATCGATAAGATAATGCAAAATCTCTTTCATTTCTTTTTTAGTCGGTTTAGCTGTTCCAATATCTAGGCCTTTGTAAACCTGTCTGGAATCCGCTGAGACAATTTCACCCTTAAATTTCTTAGCCAGTTTTATTGCCAACTCCGACTTCCCGGAAGCAGTCGGCCCCAAAATTACAATGAGTTTTTTCATATTTATTTTTTGGCGTGGAGCAAAACATTGTTTAAAATTTCCCATCTTCGTTTTTTTTCTTTCAAAGGAACATCGTCTTTCATTTGAAAGGCAGCTGTTCCTGGTCTTGGCGAATATTTGGCAATGTAGGCCATATTGAATTTTATCTCTTTAAACAATTTCACTGTATTTTCAAATTGTTTTTTGGTTTCTTCTGGAAAACCAACAATAACATCAGTTGATAAATTAATTTCGGGAATAATCTTGCGAATTTTTTTTACCAAATCCTTATATTGCTCAACTGTATAAGGCCGCTTCATCTTTTTTAAAATTTCATTGTCTCCAGATTGAACGGGTAAATTAAGATACTTGGCAACTTTTTCAGATTTAGCCATAATCTCAATTAATTCATTAGAAAAATCTTTTGGGTTAGGACTGGTAAAGTGAATCCAAAAATTTCCCGAGATAGCATTTACCATTTTTAAAAGTTTTGGAAAGTTAATCGAAGAATCGGTAGGGGAATGGTAATCATTAACATTTTGGCCCAAAAGCCAGATTTCCTTAAATCCTTTTTGAATTACATTCTTCGATTCTTTTAAAATTTCATTATGGTTACGACAAACTAGGGGTCCTCGAGTAAAGGGGACAACACAATAAGTACAAAAATTATTGCAGCCATTAGAGATAGGAATAAAAGCCCGAAAATTAGTTTGATATTTAGGGGGAATATCCCGATAATCATTGATGTTCCAAATTGAATCAAATATTTCTTTGAATTTTCCTCTATCTTTTTTTAAGATGCATCCAGTTAAAACAGTTTTAAGTTTGGTCCGCCGGCTGGCGGATTTTTCTCGTAATTTTTGAAACTTTGGTGCTAATCCATAAACTCTGTCTACTGCTGACTGCCTCACCGAGCACATATTAACCACAATTAAATCAGCTTCATTAACGTTTGAAGCTGGTTGATAGCCTTTGTTTTCTAAAACCGCGGCAATTCTTTCAGAATCACTCTTATTCATCTGACATCCGTAAGTAATAATGTGATATTTCATATCCTTCATCTTAAAATAGAAAAACAGCCTTTTCAAGACTGTTTTTTACGTTTTCGCTTGGGTTTTGTTATTTGGATTTTTTAGTTTCTATCTCTAATTTTATTTTTTCAATAAACTTTGTCAATTTCATCGGGCCCAAGTCTTTGTTTTTTGAACGCACTCTGACTGATTTTGTTTTCATTTCTTTATCACCAACTACTAAAAGATAAGGAATTTTTTGAAGTTCTCCATCCCGAATTTTTTTAGAAACCGTTTCATTTTCATCTTTTAATTCGTAACGAGCTTCGCTATCAGAAAGTTTTTTAGTAATTTCTTTGGCATATTTTTGATGCCCAGAACCAACCGGAATGACCCAAGCTTGAACAGGAGAGAGCCATAAAGGCAAAGCCCCAGCATAATTTTCTAACAAGACTCCGATAAATCTTTCAACTGAACCAATTAAAGC
>CAZWEN010000038.1:0-4866 GCA_964632775.1 uncultured Candidatus Saccharibacteria bacterium
CGAACTCGGGCTAAATCCTCCCGAAGGACTCGTGCTACCATTACACTACACCCCGGTTAAAATTAACGAGCTAAGTCACCCAATACTTTTGCTTGGTCATTTCGTCCCTTTTCATTTCTAATTTTTCTCTTTCTTTTCTAGATCTCTGGGCCAGATTTTTTAATTTTTCATCAGATAACTTAGCCAATTTTTTAATTTCTTTTTCTAAAAATTCTTTTTTATTTTTATTGGGTTCATCTAAAACGTAACTAAGTAGGATATCTAAAATTTGTCCTACCTTAGGCCCAGGCTGAATTTTTAAAATCTTTATCACGTCATTTCCCGACACCTTAAGCATTTTCACAGAAATTGGATCCTGAGCAACTTTCTCGATGATATATCTTAAATGCCTTAATTTATAAGGTTCAGCCTTGGGAACTCCGGAACCAATTCGATCTGCCATTCTAACCTCTAACAACTCTTCCATGTTTTCTGGCCCAACCTGACGAACTAGTCTCCTCACCGAGGAGTCACCAACCTCGTCAACATTATAATAAAAAAGGTGATATCTGACTAATTTGGTAATCTTTTCAATATCTTTCTTGGGAAACTTTAGGCGGTTTAATATTTTAATGGTCATTTTTGCTCCAACTATTTCGTGGCCATAAAAAGTGGCATCGGGACCTTCACCCCTTTTTGTTCTGGGTTTCCCAATATCGTGGAAGAGAGCAGCTAACCTAACATATTTATTAAAATTTCTTTTAGCCGCAAAATCTAAAGACCTCAAATAATGTTCATAACAGTCATAAATATGATGCTTATTTTGAGTAACTTTATATCCTTCTTCAAGCTCGGGAATAATATATTTTAAAAGCTTTAGCTGGCGCAAAAGTTCGATTCCGTCTGACGTTCTTTCAACCATAATAATTTTTAAAAACTCATCTCTAATCCTTTCTTTCGAGATCGCCTGCAGCCAGGGAGAATTTTCTTTAATGGCTTTGGCAGTCTTTTCTTCAATTTTAAAATTTAAAATAGTTGCCAATCTAACTGCCCTCATCATCCTTAAGGCATCTTCTGAAAATCTATCTTTGGCTTTACCAACTGCCCTAATTATTTTATCTTCTAAGTCCTTTTGTCCGTCGAATAAATCAATAACTTTTAACTTTTCACTTTTGACTTTTAACTTAGACGCCGCCGGCGTCGCTGCCATGGCATTTATGGTAAAATCCCTCCTAGCCAGGTCTTCTTCTATAGTTTTGGCAAACCGAATTGAGTCAGGGTGCCTTTTATCCGTATATTTTTCATCAATTCGATAAGGAGTAATTTCAATTTCCTTTAATCTTGGGTTTTTACTTCCAGTCAAGACCGTTACTGTCCCGAATTTATTATCTAAATAACTCCTTAAAAATAGCTTGCCAATTTCTTCTGGTTTAGCATTGGTGGCCACATCCCAATCTTGAGGTTCCACCCCCCCTAAAAAATCCCTGACACAGCCACCAACAATATAGGCCTCAAAACCCTTCTTTTTTAATTGGGAAATTACAAATTCTACCTCTTTAGGTGTTTCCATTAAGTTAATTTTAACTCGAAAGCTTGTTTTTTTCAACTGTTTTGGTAAAATTGAAAGAAGCCCTCGTGGTGAAATGGATATCATCTTTGTCTTCGGAACAAAGGGTAGAGGTTCGAATCCTCTCGAGGGCATATATATATGTATATGTTATACTAAAATTGCTATGAAAAAAATATTTTTAATTATCTTTTTGGGAAGCTTGTTATTTCCTTTAATCAGCTTGGCCGGTATCTATCAAGCTGATGGTACTGACGTCTGTTATGAGGGTTTGGTTCCCTGTGGGAAAGAAGTTTATATTGGCGGAAGTTGGGAAGGTGAGGAATGTGTTAGTGGAGTTCCTACGTTTATTCGTTGTCAATTTTGTCATTTCTTTGTGATGCTGGATGAAATGATTGATTTTGTTTTATTTAAAATAGTCCCTCCCATTGCAATTCTAATGTTAGTAATTGGCGGAGTAATGTTTTTTGCAGCAGCAGGGAGCCCAGAAAAATTAGGAACTGCAAAGAAATTAATAACTTCGGTAGTAATTGGCCTGATTATAATTTTTGCTGCCTGGATTATTATAGATTTATTCTTCTCTTTAATAGGAGTGGCGGAATGGACTGGCCTTCAGGAGGGCTGGTTTACGATTAATTGTACAGTTCAATTACCTGAATAAAATTTTTATGCCCTCATAGCTTAATTGGAAAAGCAGCTGCCTCTTAAGCAGTTGATTCCAGGTCCGAGTCCTGGTGGGGGCACAAATATGTTAACTCCTGAAGAAAAAGAAAAAATCATAAAAAAATATAAATTACATGAGACAGATACTGGCTCTCCCGAAGTCCAGGTTACTTTGCTTACTGAAGAAATTAAAAGGCTGCTTTTACATTTAAAAAAGCACTCTAAAGACTTTCATTCAAAAAGGGGACTTTTAAAAATGGTTTCCAAGAGAAGGAAGCTTTTGGGTTATTTAAAAAAAGAAAATGTCAGAAGATATAATAGCCTTATTAAGAAAATAGGGTTAAAAAAATAAGAACCTTGCTTCGCAAGGACCTTGATTACTTCGTAATTAAAATGCCGGCAATAAAACATACTGGTCAACGCATAGCGGTCCTAATTGACGTCCAAAACTTGTATCATTCCGCTAAAAATTTATATGGAGCTCGGGTTAATTTCCGAGAAATTTTAAGATCGGCCGTAGGCCAAAGAGGTCTAATTAGAGCTTTTGCCTATGTAGTTAGAACTAAAACCGGTGAAGAGAAACCATTTTTTGAAGCCCTGACTAAATTAGGAATTGAAACTAGAGTCAGAGATCTTCAGGAATTCTATGGTGGTCTTAAAAAGGCGGACTGGGACGTTGGAATTACCATTGATGCCATTAGAATTGCGCCGAGCGTTGACACCATTTGCTTGGCTTCAGGAGATGGTGATTTTATCCAGTTAGTTGAATATTTAAAAAACCAGGGGAAAAGAGTAGAAGTCATTGCCTTTGGAAGGTCGGCTTCTGGCAAATTAAGAGAGGTAGCGGATGAATTTATTGACTTAGAGAAAACCCCTGAGAAATATTTATTAAAGAAATAAACCCTACGAATTACGAATATTTACGAATATACGAATATGGAAAATCAAAATTTTAAGTTGGAGTTTGGAGAAAGAGAACTGAAAGTAGAAATTAAGAATTTAGCTGAGCAGGCAGATAGTTCTTGTCTGGTCCAATATGGGGATACTTTAATTCTGGGCACAGTGGTAATGTCAGAACAGAGAAGAGAAGGAATAGATTTTTTCCCCCTCACTGTTGATTACGAAGAGAGATATTATGCAGCTGGAAAAATTTTAGGTTCCCGTTATATTAGAAGAGAAAGCCGGCCTTCAGATGAAGCAATTTTAACTTCCAGATTAATTGATAGGGCCATCAGGCCTAGATTCCCTGAAAATTTAAGAAGGGAAGTCCAAATTGTCGCCACCTGTCTTTCCTGGGACAGAGAAAATGACCCAGATATAATTGGTTTAATTGCTGCTTCCCTGGTTTTATCTCTTTCTAAAATTCCCTGGTCAGGGCCGCTAGCTATAGTTAGAATTGGTAAAATAAACAATGAATTTATTTTAAATCCAACTTATGAACAGAGAGAAAAAAGTAATTTAGATTTGGTGATAGCTGGAGTTGAAAAAAATGGTGAAATTTTAATCAATATGATGGAGGCTGAGGCCGAGGAGGCTCCGGAAGATATAATTTTAAAGGCAGTGGATTGGGCCAAGCCCCACCTAAAAAAACTAATTGATTTTCAAAATCAAATTGTTAAAAAAGCTGGGGAAGAAAAAATTAAAATTGAAGAGGCCCCAGCTGACCGTGAGTTGGAAAAAGAAATTAAAGAATTTCTTGGAGATAGATTAGAAAAAGCTCTTTATCAAAAAGGCAAAGCAGGGAGAATGAACCAAGTAAATGACCTTAAAGAAGAATTAGTTTATTATATTGAAGGGAAGTATCCCGGGATGGGAAAGATAGGATATACCAGAGATTTTTTTGAAAAAGAAATAGAAAAGTTAATCCATCAAAATATAATTAATCCGCCAGCTGGCGGAGAAAAAAGGCCTGACGGCCGAAAATTAGATGAATTGAGAGAGATTACTATTGAAGCTGGCCTCTTGCCCAGAACTCATGGTTCTGGTCTTTTTTGTCGAGGGCAAACTAAAGCCCTTTCTATTTTGACCTTAGGAACACCAGGAGATGTTAAATTGTTGGAAGGAATGGAAATTGTTGGTAAAAAAAGATTTATGCACCATTACAATTTCCCTCCTTATTCTGTCGGAGAAGTCAAGCCAATCCGGGGACCAGGGAGAAGAGACATTGGCCACGGAATGTTAGTTGAGAAGGCCCTAATCCCTCTGGTTCCTAGCTTTGAAGAATTTCCTTACACCATGCGAGTCGTTTCTGAGATTCTCTCTTCTAATGGTTCAACTTCTATGGCTTCAGTTTCCAGTTCTTCTTTGGCCTTAATGGATGCTGGAGTACCAATGAAAACTCACGTAGCTGGAATTGCTCTGGGATTAATAACTAGCGAAGAAGGTAATTACAAAATTTTAACCGACATCCAGGGGCCAGAAGATCATCATGGTGATATGGATTTTAAAATAGCTGGGACTAAAGAAGGAATAACTGCTATCCAAATGGATGTAAAAATTGACGGTATCTCGCCGAAAATTTTAAAAGAAGTGCTATCTCAAGGGAAAAAAGCTCGGCTTCAAATTTTAGAAAAAATGGAAAAGGTTTTAGCGAAACCCAGGCCCGAGCTTTCCCCTTTTGCTCCTAAAATTTTAACTATTCAAATTAATCCAGAAAA
>CAZWEN010000039.1:0-4765 GCA_964632775.1 uncultured Candidatus Saccharibacteria bacterium
ATTTTTTGCTACTGAGGTAGTGGCGAGGACTTGATTTTTTTGTGAGTTTATTGTAAAATATAAAATCTTACATAGTACATAGGAGGTAGTACATTGTCATGGTAATACATAACAAGAATGCCTTGAACAGAAAGACAGAAAGAAAGACCAAGACTAAGACAGTCGAGCAGGCGGTTCTGAAGGCTTTGAAAGAACTGAGAGGAGGGCGCTATCGCATAGATTGTATCCCGCAAGAACTCCAGAGAGAGGGAACTCAGGCCTCACCAGAACAGATTGCTGACGTCTTCAATTCTCTTATCATCAAGAAACAGATACGACTGTCACGAATCGAGTTAAGATCCAACGGGGCCACGGTATATTTCACTGTGTTGAACTTCAAGACAAAGAAAACAAGACGTCAGAAAGGAGGCAATCGTGTTTCATGAATGGGTAATACAAGAACTGGCCGAACTCGAGGAGAAGGATTATGTAGAGCCGTCGAAGGAGATAGACCTTCTAGCGGAGCATCTGGTCGGAGTGATGACTGACGACCTAAAAGGACTTTTCACTCTCTGGAAGAGAACGGAAAGGGACATCGTTGAAACAACCAAGAAAGTCCTAAAGGCTATCTACGATTTCCCGACTAGCTTTACCCCTGATCAAAAAGCGATTGAGGAGCTGCAAAATGAGTTCAAGGATACGGAAATCGAGGTAGATCTGATCTATGGTAAAGCAATAGCATTGGAGAATGCGTTCTGGGTCTCGTTGAGAGACCAATTCCCAGAAGCGAATGGTAAGTCAATAGGCGTCCGGAAAAGATTCCAGGTGGTTTGGAGTGAAGATAAAGGAGAGCCTTTCTCTGGAATCACTCCGTCTGGGCTAATGAGATTTATCATCCCGGGAAGTTCCCCAAGTTTCTCTGACAGTTAGGCAGTAGGTCTTAAGAGTAAGGCAGGTGGACATTGTGCTAAAACGCCAATGTCCACCCTTTTTATTTCTTCAAATTTTTGCCGCTGTGGTAATAGCATTGGGCGCCTAATCTATGGATGAGGAGTTGAAGCCCCAAAAATTATCTAAAACACCAATAAATGACGACCAACGAATCACTGAGGAGCGAAGGGCTTGATTTTTTTACAAATTTGTTTTAAAATTAGTTTAGTTTTTACAACTATTAAGGAGGATATATGAGACAAGCTTCTAAAGAAGGAATAATCGCTGCGGGTAATTTGATTGAACAGGACGGTAAATTTATTTTAGTGCAAGAAAAAAGAGCTGATGTTCATGGAAAGTGGAACCTGCCGATGGGAAGAAAAGAATTTGATGAAGATTTAGTTTTATGTGCAAAAAGAGAAGGGAAAGAAGAAACGGGCTTAGAATTAAACCCTCTATATCTAATAGGAAAATATTTTTTCAACTTACCCTCGGGACAGAAAGTTACCAGCTATATTTTTAAATCAGATATTATTGGAGGAAAATTAACTGTTCCCGAAGATATGATGGACGTTAAATTATTTTCTTTAGAAGAGATCGAAGAATTAAATAAGAAATCACTGATAGCTCCTTTTATAAATGATGTGATTAAAGATTATAAATCAGGAAAGAGGGTTTCTCTTGATGAGGTAAATGAATAATAAGGTAGCCGATAATTCCGCCTATTCACTTAGGCGGTTTTTCTTTTATGTCGCACTACGCATCAATAAGGAGTAAAAAATGTAATAAAAAAAGGAATTTTCCGTCATTAATATAATATGGCAGAAAGACCGAGCCAGATAAATAACATTTTGCTAAGCATCTTTTTTCACGATGCTTGGTTTATGGTTCGGTAATAAATAATAATTAAAGTAAAAAAAACGAATCTGGCCAAGCACCAGATTTTTTGTTTTTTAAACAAAAAATATGATGAAAAA
Source organism: uncultured Candidatus Saccharibacteria bacterium (assembly GCA_964632775.1). Classification (GTDB taxonomy): domain Bacteria; phylum Patescibacteriota; class Minisyncoccia; order Minisyncoccales; family CAZWEN01; genus CAZWEN01. The sequence continues at coordinate 1,887 of CAZWEN010000039.1, forward strand.
GAAGAAAAAAATGGAAAAAATAATTATTTTCGACACAACCCTGAGAGATGGAGAACAGGCGGCCAGGGGAATGTTAACTCAAAATCAAAAGCTAAGAATTGCCAAACAATTGGCGGTATTAAATGTCGGGGTAATAGAGGCGGGTTTTCCTGCCAATTCACCCCAGGAATTTAATACGGTTCGTCAAATAGCGCGCGAAGTGAGGGGACCAGTGATTTGCGCGGTTTCTCATGCTAAGCCAGAAGCCATAAAAACAGCTTGGGAGGCAATTAAAAAAGCAAAAAGGCCTCGTCTTCATATTTTTCTTTCTACTTCGAAAATACATTTGGAAAACCAATTAGGAGGAATGACCTATAGGGAAGCGCTAAATATTTCAAAAAAGATGGTTGCTTTGGCCAAGAGCTATACGGAAGACATAGAATTCTCTCCTATGGATTCTACGCGGACGGAGCCAGAATTTCTTTACAAAGTTATTAAAGGAGTGATTGAAGCCGGGGCGACTACCGTGAATATCACCGATACGGTAGGGTACACGGTTCCTGAAGAGTTCGGAGCGCTTATTGATAAAATTTTCAAGCGCGTACCAAATATTCATTTAGCTACGGTCAGTGTTCATTGTCATGATGATTTAGGTTTAGCGGTCAGCAATAGTTTGGCGGCTATTCGTGCCGGAGCGCGGCAAGTGGAAGGAACCATCAACGGCATCGGAGAAAGGGCGGGCAATGCCTCTCTGGAAGAAATAATAATGGCGATAAAGACCCGACAAGATTTTTTCCCTTTTGAAACAGGAATTAACACGAGACAGATTTATAAAACCAGCCGCTTGGTAAGCAAGTTGACGGGTTTTGTGGTCCCGGCCAATAAAGCCATCGTCGGAGAGAATGCCTTTTGCCATGCTTCAGGAATTCATCAAGACGGCGTGCTGAAAGAAGCCACTACCTACGAAATAATAAAACCAACGGAAGTTGGCGTCGCTGGCAGTAAAATCGTCCTGGGCAAATTAAGCGGTCGCCATGCGTTAGCAGCTCGTTTTTCTCGTCTCGGATACTTTCTGAAAGGAGATGAAGTAAATAAGGCATTCTCTGTTTTTCAGAAAATAGCAAATAAAAATAAAGAAGTAAAAGACTCTGATTTAAAAAGAATAATTCAGAAGTTAAGAAAGAATAAGGACGGGAGCGAATAATCCTCCCGTCTTTCTTAAATCTCCTCCAGAAACTTCTGATTCGACTTCAGTTCAAGAAGGCGGTTTTTCCGCCGCACTACGCATCACTGAGGAGCTATTGACAATTTGTCAAATTTATTTTATACTAATAATGAGTACTTTTCATTATTATTTGGAAAGATAATCAGGTAGAATTGGAGGCTACCGACTATCGATAGATAAGATAACAAAAAAACAGAAAGGAGTTTTCAAAAATGGTAGGATATATATTGTTCGGTTCTCTATTGTCAATCTTCATCGCCTATGTGCTCCTCAGTGAATTGTGGCTAGATTACGAAGACCTATGGGTAAGGCTAATTTGTGCAATATTCTGGCCAATAACAGCTTTAGTGTGGTTGGTACGCCGGCCAATTCTAAGACCCATGTGGATCTTCATAGGTAAAGGCTTTGTATTCTTAAACCGGGGAATTGCATTCATAGGCCGGGGAATTGGCCTTGTTCTGAAGCCGATTTTTAGAGGACTTGCATTTTTGCTTGGCCCTGTTCTGAAGCCGATTTTCAGACTAATCTCTGCCTTGTGGTCTAGGTGGATAAATCGTTGGCCGGAACCAAAAAGATCCTGCATTCGTACTGCCACTGTATTAACCATCTTTTATACACTTCTGGCGATTCCCCCCTGGCTCATTGGTAGTAGAATACTTGTCATTGTCTATTGGAGCGCGGCAGCGGCAGCCCTTGTCGTAATGCTGGTTATTTACCTTCGGTTGAGAAAAAAACAGGTGAACTCGAGCTGAAATCAGCTACCTCCAACGAGTTTGCAGAGCCGGATGTTTGGCTAATACCCTCATCCGGCTCTTAAAATTGAGCAAGACTGAATTTTTCCGTCGCACTACGCATCACTGAGGAGCTAAAGCCCCAAAAATGTCTAGTCTAGCAGCGAATGACGACCTTTCTATGAATGAGGAGTTAAAACCATTTTTATGTCGCCCAACTTGCCTTTGAGGACCTTTGACGATTATAGAACTCTTGACAAAATTGATTATAGTTTAATAATAAGAAAAAGGAGGACAAAAACCCTTTTTTTATTTGTTCTTTGACAATATACAATATCGTCTATCTTAAAAGATAGTCGAAATAAGGAAGGAGGTATTTGTTATGATATGAAATGAATAAAGTAAAACAGTAGACTCTAGTTAAGGAAGCTAAAAAAAGAAAAGAAAGAAAGGGAGGAAACAAGCAATGAAAAAGCTATATCTAATTGTGCTAGCGATTATATTTCTGATGAGTTTGACTTTAATAAGCTGCGAACCTGGATCTACGCTCCCTCCCGTCCAGTACGATCTGAATATTTCCAGTACCACTGGTGGTTCAGTAACCACTCCTGATGAAGGAACTTTTACCTATGACAAAGGAAAAGAAGTTAGCCTGTTGGCTGTTCCAACTACTGGCTACCGGTTTGTCAACTGGACTGGCGATGTAGGCACCATTGCTAATGTTAATGCTGCCTCCACCACCATCACCGTGAATGGTGATTATTCGATCACGGCTAACTTTATAGCTCGATACGATCTGGATATCTCCAGTACCACTGGTGGTTCAGTAACCACTCCTGATGAGGGAACTTTTACCTACGATAAGGGGACGGTGGTTAACCTGGTGGCCGTTCCAACTACTGGCTACCGGTTTGTCAACTGGACTGGCGATGTAGGCACCATTG
>CAZWEN010000040.1:0-3905 GCA_964632775.1 uncultured Candidatus Saccharibacteria bacterium
ATCCCAGGCTTCCTCTCGCCAGCGCCTAATTGTTTTTCTGGCTTCTTCCATTTTTTCCGAAAGAATTTTGAGCAAATTTTTTCTATACTCTTCGGTTAAGGGAGGTAAAGAAAGGCGGACTAAATCTTTGTCTACAATTGGGGAAGTTCCAATGGTAGATTGCGAAAGAGCCTTTTGGATTGGCTCAAGATAAGATTTGTCCCAGGGCTGAATTAAAATTTGCCTAAGTTCCGGAGCTGATATTGTTGCCAATTGTTTCAAAAGAAATTTTTGGCCAAAACATTCTACCTCGATATCTTCAACCAAAGAGGGTGTTGCCCTTCCAGTCCGAATTTTAGCCAATTCTCTTTCTAAAAAATTAATGACCTTATCTAACTCCGGCCTGATTTTATCAATAATTTCTTGATGTGTCACAATTCTAGCATTAATATTTCTAAAGCTAATCTGGGATTGACGTTAGTAGATGTAAGAAAAAAATTTGTATTTTGAATTTGGCTAAGGATATTTTTTAACTTAAAAAAAGAATACTTGTTAATTGTTGACTGTTGATTGTTAATTGTTGAGAGTAAAATATTTCTGAAGTAGGATAACCAAATATCTAGAATTTCTCTTAAGTTGGAATCCTTAGATAACTCTTTAGCATATTGAAAGCGGAAAGCCAGCCCAGAATTTGAAATTTTAATTAACTCTTTTATAATTTTCTTTCGATTTTCTAACTTTTGGGGGTCGGAGATAAAATCTACAGCCTCTCCTGGTCTACCCAGACAGAATTTACTCGCTTCTTCCCAATCTTTGTCAGAAAGATTCTCTCTTAGGTAACTCTTAATTTCAACTTCTTTTACTGGAGAAAATTTAATAACTTCGCAGCGGGAGGGAATAGTTGCCAAAAGCCTTTTTGGCGCTTCAGTAATCAAAATTAAAAGAGTTTTACCTTTTGGTTCTTCTAAGGTTTTTAAAAAGGAATGTTGAGCCTCTTTGGTCATTAAATGGGCTTGGTCTATAATGGCTACCTTGAAAAGAGCTGAATAAGGTTTCAAGGATAATTTCTGGATAAGTTCTCTGATTTGAGAGATATGTATCTCGTTCTTTTGATGGGTGGCGGGCGGGGCTGTGGCAGTAATTTGAATAGAAGCCCCTTTTTCAGATTCGATTAAAATTAGGTCAGGGTGTCCTATATCAAAATTTTCACCATTAATCAATTTAACAAATTCTAGGGCTATTCTCTTTTTCCCTAAATGCTCTTGGCCAGAAAATAAATAGGCATGAGAGATTTTTCCAAACTCAACCGATTTTTTTAAAAACTGCCATTGTTTTTGATGCCCAATTATTTCCATTTTATTTCTTTGACATTATGCTTTTTTTATAGATGTCCAAATTTTCTAATATCACCCCAGTCCCCCTAGCCACACAATGCAAAGGTTCTTCAGATAAGACGCAGGGTACTCCCGTAGCCTGGGCAATGAGTTCTGGAATATTTCTTAGTAAACTGCCACCTCCGGAAAGAACCATTCCTTTATCTATTACATCAGCAGATAATTCTGGTGGAGTGTCTCTTAAAACTAGCTTTACCACCTGGATAATATCAGCCAAAGGATCAGAAATTGCTTCACAAACCTCATTAGAGGAAACTTTGATAGTCCGGGGCAGACCCAAAATTAAATCCCGACCTCGAATTGCCAATTTTTTTTCTTCCTTTTCTGGAAGGGCAGTACCGATTTTTATTTTTATTTCTTCAGCAGTTTGTTCTCCGATGGCTAAATTATATTTTTTCTTAATATAATCTGAAATTGCAAAATCCATTCCATCTCCACCTATCCTTACTGAATGACAGGTAACTATTCCTCCTAAAGAAATTACCGCCACCTCAGAGGTTCCTCCGCCAATATCAATAATCATATTGCCAGAACAAGAATTAATTGGAACGTCAGCTCCAATTGCGGCCAAAATCGGTTCTTTCGCCACATAGACCGCCTTGGCTCCTGCTGTTATTCCAGCCTCAATTACTGCTCTTCTCTCAGTCGAGGTGATGCCAGCCGGTACCCCAATCATTAATTCTGGTTTTAAAAACCTAAAGTGGCCAGAAACCTTATCAATAAAATATTTCACCATCGCCTGAGTTACTCTAAAATCAGCAATCACTCCATCTTTTAAAGGTCGGTAAACTCTAATGGTATCAGGGGTTCGACCGGTCATTTCTTTGGCCTCTGCTCCAACTGCCAAAATTTTATTTTCACCCAAAGAAACCGCCACCACTGAAGGCTCTTCCAAAACCACTCCTTTCCCAGGGAGAAATACCAAAGAATTACAAGTTCCTAAATCGATACCTATTTTCATACATGTTTTATCTTACCTAATTCTTTAAAATTTGGCAAATTTTTTTACTATTAGACTAGTTATCACTACAAAAATTCCGCCCAAAATAAATAAAAGACCATACCCTACGGCTCCAATAATGGCGCCGGAAATTAAAGCTCCCAAAGCTACTCCTAAGGGAGAGAAAATTGTATCTATGGCCCCAGCTTCTTCTGGGTTCTCTTTTAATTTTTGGGAAATTAATCCTGACCTCCCAGAATTAGTAATCAGGCTTCCAACCGATCTCCCGAAATTAATTAATAAAATGCTAAAAAAATTTAAAACTGGAACTAAAACTCCAAATAAAATTGAAGAAATTCCGGTAATTAACCCTCCTTGAAAAATATTTTTTTCACTTCTCAGACGTCCTAAGTATTTAATAATCAAAAATGAGATTGGCAAAAATAAAAATGAAAAAATGGAGACAAAAATTAAAATTATATTTTGAGTCCACAAAAGAGAATCTTTTAAAAATAAAACGAAAAAGGCTCGATAAAAACCAGCTACAAGTAAAACTGAAAATGAAATAAGAATTGGTGGTAGAATAGTTGGCGCTTTTATTGTTCGAAAAACTTTTTGGTAATTTTGTTGAAATTTTTGAAAATTAAAAAATTTATTTAAAGGACGAATAGCTTCTCTTTTTAATTGAGTGAAGCAAAAAATAGCAGTAAAAATTTGAATAATTAAACTAAAAATAAAAACGCCAATAAAATTAAATTTCCAGATAAAAAGAGCGCCGATTGCTGGAGCCAAAGCATCAGCATAAAAAGGAGCAGTATAAAACCAACCAAAAGCCCGATCATGACTTTCCAAAGTTGAGCCCATCAAAATTGCCCTGGCTGAAGCAAAAAATAAGGCAGCAGAAATTCCCAATAAAACTTGCCAAAAATAAAATAAAGCCGGGTTTTGAATTAGAATCATTCCCAAGACATAAACCCCGTAGCCTAAAATTCCAATTGTAGCCAAAACTGCTGGATTTATTTTGTGATTAAAAAAGCCAACTATTGGCGAAAAAAGGGCAATTGGTAAATAAATTAATAAATAAGTATAACCTACCTCAGGAAGAGACATGCCTCTGGTCACCAAAAACAGGGGGAAATAAACGGCAAAGAGCTTATAGCCAAACATCAAAGAGAAATGAGTAAGGGTAGCATCCCTAGTAACTTTTTCAATTTTCGGCAAAATAGACATATTAATTCATTTTAGCAAATAGGGTATAATATTAATATATAGTATGACTAAAAAAACTCGGACTATTTTATTTTTAATTTGTCTGTTTTTGTTTATCTTAATTGCTCCCTCGGTTATTTTCTATTCCCAAGGTTATCGAATTGACATTAATCCGCCGGCTGGCGGAATAAAAATTACCCAAACCGGGGGCTTATTTTTAAAAATTGTACCAAAACAAGTCGAAGTGTTTGTTGACGAGAAATTAAAAAAGAAAACTGATTTTTTCTTTGGCTCAGCTTTAATTGAAAATTTATTGCCCAAAAAATATAAAATTCAGATAAAAAAAGAGGGGTATTATCCCTGGGAAAAGAATTTGGAAATAA
>CAZWEN010000041.1:0-3841 GCA_964632775.1 uncultured Candidatus Saccharibacteria bacterium
AAGACCAACCTCAGATTACCCGGGTTTTAGTAAAATTTTGGCCATTTTGGGTTAAGAAGGTTCCGGAAGATATAGAGAAAATTAAAATTAAATTAAACCTTGACTAATTTAAGGAATTTTGGTATTTTGGATAATTGGTAGGCGAAGAGGACTTCGTCCTCTTCTTCAACCTTCGCTTCCATGAATGGAAGTTCGGTTAATTAATGAATCCTAATAAAAAAAATACTATTCGAAAACAAGGAATAGTAATTGAAGCCCTACCCAGTGCTCATTTTCGAGTAAAACTAGATGAGGGAGAAGAAATAATTGCCCACCTTGCTGGAAAGCTAAGAATCTACCGAATTAAGGTTTTACCAGGGGATTGGGTTACGGTAGAAATGACTCCTTATGATAAAAAAAGAGGCAGAATAGTATATAGAGGTAAATGAAGGTTAGAGCATCAGTTAAAAAAATTTGTAAACATTGTAAAATTGTTCGCCGAAAAGGTCGAGTTTATGTCATTTGTAAAAATCCCAAACACAAACAACGCCAAGGCTGATTTTAAATATGCCAAGAATTGCAGGTATAAATATCCCGGAAAATAAACAAATAGAAATAGCCCTGACCTATATTTATGGAATAGGTCTTTCTTTGAGTAGGAAAATTTTAGCTGAAGCCAAAATTGACCCTAATTTTAGAGCTTCCCAATTAACTCCAGCCCAAGTACAGAAACTCAAAGAAATTATTGAAAAAAAATATAAAATTGAAGGAGACTTAAGGAGAGAGGTAATGATGGCGATAAAAAGATTAAAAGATATTGGTTCTTTTCGAGGGATTCGTCATCAAAAAGGACTTCCAGTGAGGGGACAGAGAACCAAGACCAATGCCAGAACTATTCGAGGAAATGTTAGAAAAACAGTAGGGTCTGGAAAAAAACCACCAGTCAGTCCCACATAATAACCAGTATGGGAAAGAAACGCGTAGTTACTAAAACTGAAGAAGAGCTGCTAAAGGAAAGAGAAAAAGTAGAAGCAAAAGTAAAAAAAGAGATTAAAGAAGCCCCTCAAAAGATTAAGGAGGGGAGGGTTTATATTTCTTCTTCCTATAACAACACTATCATTACTTTAACCGACTCTAAAGGAAATGTTCTTCATTGGACTAGTGCCGGTTCCATCGGCTTTAAAGGGACAAAAAAAGCCACTCCTTTTGCTGCTTCCAAAGTAGCTGAAGCAATGAGTCAGGTTATTAAAAAATTAGGGATTGAAAAATTAGCAATTTTTGTGAAAGGAATTGGCTCCGGTCGAGAATCGGCAATCAGGTCTTTGGCTACCCGAGGTTTAGAAGTTATTTCAATAACTGATATTACTCCAGTTCCTCATAATGGCTGTAGGCCCCCTAAAGTCAGAAGAGTATAACTTTACCCCCAAAATATTATGTTAAATGCTAAGTGTAAAATTTGTAGAAGGTTAGGGGTAAAATTATTTCTTAAGGGTGAGAAATGCTTATCTCCTAAATGTCCGATGGTGAAAAAAGCTTACCCGCCCGGCCAAAAAGGAAAAAGAAGGGTTAAAGCTCTTTCTGAATATGGTAAGGAATTAAGAGAAAAACAAAAATTAAAAAATTGGTATAATTTAAAAGAAAGGCAATTTCGAAAATATGTAAAAGAGGTCTTAGAAAAAAGGAGAAAGGTGGAGGATGCCGGCACCATGTTAATTAAAATATTAGAGAGTCGTTTAGATAATGTAGTTTTCAGATTAGGCTTCGCTTCTTCTCGAAGGTTGGCCCAACAACTAATTTCCCATCGCCATTTTTTAGTTAATGACAAAGTAATTAATGTTCCCAGCTATTTAGTTAAAAAAGGAGATAAAATTAAAATTAGACCTAGCTCTTCTAAAAAAACTGTTTTTCAAAATCTCTCTACCGTCTTAAAAAAATATGAAACTCCAGCTTGGCTTGAATTAAATATTGAAAAACCAGAAGGAAAAGTAATAGGCTCCCCAACCTTAGAAGAAGTAGCGCCACCTGTTGAAATATCAGCTATATTTGAGTATTACTCGCGTTAAAATTTACACTATTATGATACCTTTATCTCTTCAACCAAAAATTATTGAAAAAAAAGAAAATTGGGCTCGTTTTGAGATATCAGGCCTTTGGCCGGGTTATGGAGTAACTATTGGAAACTCCCTAAGGAGAGTACTCCTTTCATCTTTACCAGGGGCAGCCGTAACCCAAATGAAAATTAAAGGCATTCCCCATGAGTTTTCAACTATCCCTGGGATTCTGGAAGACGTAATTTTAATTATGCAAAATCTAAAACAGTTGAGATTTAAAATTTACAGTGAAGAACCCCAGAAAGCTCATTTAAAAGTTAAAGGAGAGCATGAAGTTAAAGGTTCTAATTTTGAATTACCCAGTATGGTCGAACTAGTAAATAAGAATACTCACCTTGCTACTTTAACTGCGAAGAGTGCAGAATTAGATATGGAAATTCAAATTGAAAAAGGAATAGGTTACTCCCCCAGAGAGAGTAGGAAAAAAGAAAAATTAGAAATAGGAGCAATACCCCTCGATGCCATCTTTACTCCAGTTAAAAGAGTGAGTTATAAAATTGAAAATATGAGAGTAGGGGAGAGAACAGATTTCGACCGATTGTTTTTAGAGATCGAAACCGATGGTACTACTACTCCCGAAGCAGCATTTTCTGAAGCCTCAGAAATTTTAGTTAAACATTTTTCGTTATTTGAAGAAACTTTTAAAAAAGTTGAAAAAGTTCCAATGCCTAAGATTACTAGACCAAAGCGGGTTCCGAAAAAACTACAACCCCCCCACCGCCCTCCTAAAAGGCACCTCGTTAAAAAGGTAAAGCAGTCGAAGAAGACTTCGTCCTCTTCTCCATCTTCGCTTTCGCAAGCGAAAACTCGATATGAGAAAACGAAAAAAGGGAAGAAAATTAAGTAGGGAAAAAAGTCAAAGAAGAGCACTTTTAAAAAGTCTAGCTAGTGCTCTTCTTTTAAATGAAAAAATTAAAACCAATGAAGCTAAAGCCAAGGAAGTTTCTGGTTTAGTTGAAAAATTTATTACCCAAGCTAAAAAAGGCAATTTAACTTCAAGAAGATTATTAGCTCAGTTTTTTACTAAAAAAATAGTTAAAAAATTAGTGGAGGAAATTGGCCCAAGATACAAAGAAAGAAAGGGAGGGTATACCAGGATAATTAAATTGGGGCCAAGGAAAAGTAATGGGGCAAAGGTGGTTCAAATTGAGTTAGTGAAATAAATTTTTAATTTTTAATGGAAAGGAAAACGCACACAATAGATGCAACAGGTAAAGTACTCGGACGTTTAGCAACTGAAATTGCGGTGTTATTACGGGGAAAGCAAAAATCTGATTTTGTACCTTATCTGGATATGGGAGATTTTGTGATTGTCAAAAATGTTTCAAAATTAAAGATTACTGGTAAAAAAATGGAACAAAAAAAATATTTTCATCATTCTGGTTTTCTCGGAGGCGTAAAGGAAGTACCTCTTAAAGAAATTTTCAAAACCAACCCTGCTGAAGTTTTAAGAAAAGCAGTTTTTGGAATGTTACCAAAAAATAAACTAAGGGTTGAACAGATAAAAAGATTAAAATTTGAGTAAATTATCGGGGTAAAAAATATGCCCAAAAAAACTCCTAAAAAAAGTAAAACTAAGCCAAAAAAAGTAGTTAAAAGGCGGGTCCCCGCTAAACCTGCTCCTAAACTGGCAAAATATTTTGCGGCAGTAGGGAGAAGAAAAACGGCAGTAGCCAGAGTACGGCTTCTTACCCTAGGCGAGAAAACATTTTTGGTTAATAAAAAACCATTGGAGGTCTATTTTCCAATTT
>CAZWEN010000042.1:0-3707 GCA_964632775.1 uncultured Candidatus Saccharibacteria bacterium
CTCATTTTAAAATTAATTTAAAGGTCGATTTCACATTTTAACAAAATAAAATACGACTAACTTGGTATTACCACTATGGCTAAAGAAGTTATAAAAAAAGACGGGACCAAAGAACCCTTTGATCCTGAAAAAATTAGAAAATCAATCGCAGCTGCTGCCGAGCTTGCTAATCTCTCTGAAGAGAAAAAAAATGAGGTAGTGGAGCAGGTGGCAACTGCCGTCATTCAGATGGCCGAAGGCAAAGAAGAAATAGACACATCAGAGCTTAGAGAAAAAATTCTCTCAGACTTAGACCGTGTTGAGCCTTCTGTTTCTGCCGCCTGGAGAAAATACGACCAAGAGCAGAAGGGAGTTTAGAATTTGGGTTTTTAAAACATCCAAAAAGTGCCAAAATTAAATTGAGAAATGCCCAAAAAAGTAAGCATGAAGATTAAATTTATTGTAAAGCCAATTTTAAAGAAACAAAAAGCTAAGGAGTATCAGGGAGAATTTTTAAAATTAAAAAAGGAACTTCAAGAAAGAGGAGAAAAAGTAGAGGAAGTTTTTACCGCAACCAGCGGAGAAAATAATGCCAGGATTTTGGCCCAAAAAGCCATTGAAGAAGGTTTTGATAGAATCGTTCTGGTTGGAGGAGATGGACTGTTAAATGAGGGAGTGAATGGAATAATTGAGGCAACCCAAGGGAAAATTCCTTCTGATTTTACTCTTGGAACAATTCCTACCGGCTCCGGCAACAATTTCGCCAAAACCCTTAAAATTCCAAAGGATGTCAAAGAAGCCTTTCAGGTAATCAAAAAAGATAAAACAACCCTTGTTGATATCGGAAAGGTAAATGAGAGATTCTTCGTAAACGTGGTAAGTTTCGGGTTTGACGCCAAGGTGAATAAACTGGCAAATGAAATTAAAGAAAAATATCACTTTTTACCAAAAGAAGGAAGTTATCTCATAGCTGCCCTAAAGGAAATCATCGTTAAAATCCCTCTTTATCAAGTTGAATTAAAAGGAGAGGGGATAAATTTAAGAAACAAAGTAATCTTGGTAGCCGTGAACAATGGTCCAAGTTATGGAGCCATTTTCAAAATTGCCCCGGCTGCCGTTGTCAACGACGGAAAATTCGACGTTTGCCTCATTGAATCGGTGGGGAGGATTAAAGCCCTTTTCGATATTTACCGGGTTATCCAGGGAACCCATATTCATCTTCCCGAGGTCAAGATGTTAAAGACCTCATCCCTGACCGTTTCCGCCCCAGAGCCCCTTCCTTACGAAACAGACGGCGAGGTCTTAAAACCCAAAAAAGAATACCGAGTCAGTATTCTTCCAAAAGCATTAAAAATTTTAGTATCGTAATTTTATGAAAAAAGCAATTATTTTCTTTGTTTTTTCTGCTATTTTTATTTTGGCAGGATTTAATAATTCAGCTTTAGCTGAGACCGATTGTGATATTGATTATAACGAGTGCAAGATTACCATTACCATAAAAATCGCTTTTGCTGGAGCCACTGATCAACAAATTAAAGATTGGACAGATGAAATAGAGGACGTTTGGAACGGCCCCAATAATTTTCAAACTACCGGAGATTGCGACTGCGAGGTTGAGTTTAAGGTTGAAACAATGAAAATAACCAATCCAGCAAACGTTAACTGCGACCCGCCGCCAGCTGGTTATCACTGCGTGATGGTTACTCCCTGGAACAATAATAACAACAACCTCCCCTGGTTTTATAAACCAGATAACACAAAGAAATATGTGGTGGCTTATATGGGCTACAAATCCTCCAGTCCCTCTCAGGGTGGGGCTAGTATTAATGGTTGGTGGTCGGACCAAACCAGCAGGGACGATTACAAAGATGCTGCCCATGAAGTAGGTCATATGATGGGATTGGACGATGAATATGGCAACCCCAATATTATGGGCCAAACTTCGGGGCCGAATGCCAAGCCAACCCAGGCCCAAATTGACCAGGTGGTTAAAAATGTTTGCGGAGAGGGTGCTTGTCCTGATTTCTGTTGCTGCGGTAATGGAAAGGTTGATAAAGACAAGGAAGAACAGTGCGACCCAATGGCTGAATCAGATGATTGTAAAGAAGGGGAGTATTGTTGTCCTATCTGTTGTCAATGCCATTCTCAATTATGTTCGCCAGAAAACGGCGAATATGCCACTCAATCTGACTGTCAAAGAAGTTGTGAAGATGGCCAGTGCCTTTACAATTATCAAACCGGCTGCTGGGATTGTAAGAAACACGAGACAAAAATAACGCCAGTTTTAACCACCACCAACATGCTCTGGCTTGGGCTGGGGACTTTGTTATCAATGTTATTTCTTGCCAGTGTGATATTAAGGAAAGTGAAACTATTTTTAATCAGTTTGGGAATTTTAGCTGTTGCTTCAATCGTTTATTATTCTTCAGACATCTCTAAATTTTTTGAAAAACCATTTGAAGGATTTCCTTCGCCAGAACCAAGCATAGAATATGCCGGTTTGAAAGAAACAGTGGCAATTTTTATACCAGTGGAAGAGGGCGAAGAGGAAGAAGCTGCCCAAGGAGAAGTTGAAGAAGAGGAAGCAGCGCCTGTGGGAGAAGAGGAGGAACAACCGCCGGCTGAAGAAGAACCGCCGGAAGAAGAACCGCCGGCTCTTCCATCCGCTCCTCCTGAAATTTCAATAACTCCTGATTTTCTGGATTTTGGGCCGGAGTTTACCGAAAACTTCTTTATCATCGGAAATACTGGCGAGGAAACCCTTTCCTGGGAAATAACCGTTGATTTACCAGAATGGTTAAGCGTTTCTCCGCTAAATGGAGAAGTTTCAGCCGGAGACGAAGGAGAAGTTTGGGTTAACGTAGATAGGTCAAAAATGGTTTCAGGCCTTTACGATCACAAAGTCTTCATCGCCTCAAATGGCGGCGAAGGAGGTTTATCTGTAATGATGATCATTGAAGAGGAATTTTAAAAAACCATGAGGATTCTAATGCTTTATGAAAAAACCTTTTGATACAGTCTCTTATCAAAAAGCCAGAATTACCGACCTGATTCTTTTTGGTATTAATTCAATAATCGAGAATAAAGAAAAATGCACTTTTGAGAGACTGATTAAGGAATGCTTTACTCTATTTCCTGAAACCTTTGGTTTTTCAAAACATCCCAAATGGCCAGATGCCCGTAAAGTAGATCGTCCCCTAAGATTTCTCAGAAAAAGAAAATTAATTACTGGAGATCCAAAAACTTATTTCTCTTTGACCAAACTGGGGAAGAAAATCGCCCTCGAAACCGCCAAAACCTTTAGACAACGGAAATTGTTTAAATAAGTATGAAAAAAATATTAGAAATTGGGGTAGTGGGCTCGACAGATGGAAATGATTTACCAGCTATTGTTAAAAGCATTAAAAAAGGAAAACTAAAAGGCCTGGCCAGGATAGCTGTAATAATTTCTGATAAAAAAGATTCTGGAATTTTAAAAAAGGCGAAACATTATAAAATAGAACATCATTATCTTGACCCCAAAGGGATGGAAAGAACTGAATATGACAAGAAAATTGCTGAAAAATTAGATAAATACAATGTTCAACTGATAGCCTTAATCGGCTATATGAGATTGTTTAGTAGTTGGTTTGTAAAAAGATATAAAAACAGGATAATGAATATCCACCCTTCTTTATTGCCTTCTTTTCCCGGTATTGATAGAAGCGTCCATAAAGCTGTATTGGCTT
>CAZWEN010000043.1:0-3700 GCA_964632775.1 uncultured Candidatus Saccharibacteria bacterium
TAGCCCAGAGATTAAAATTGGCTGCCCCGATGATGTAAAAGTCGGCTTAATGACAAAAATTTCCAGAATATTACGTCAGGACTTCTCTTCTTGGGCCAAAGTGATTGACGATGAAAGAGTTGGCGATGGGGTCAGGGTTGAGTTTGATGATAAAATGTTTATTATCCGCTGTTCCCAAAATGCTCCCTATCTAACGATTAAGTTTGAAGCAAAAACAAGAGAGGATTACAATGGTTTAAAAGATTACATCAATAAATTACTCTACCAGTATAAAGAGGTGGAGTGGAATTCAGAATTTAATGTCAATCTGGAATCACTGCTAAGTTAGACCCATTTTTTTCTTCACATCTTCCAAAGTAGATTGGGCGATAACTTGAACTCTTTTAGCTCCTTGATTTAGAATCTCTTTTACATAAACTTCTCTAGCCAGGAGTTCTTTTCTTTTTCGGCGAAAGGGCTCCAGAGAATTTACTAAAAGTTCAGTTAGAGATTTTTTAAATTCGGCGTAACCCTTGCCCTTAAATTTTCTTTTTCAGTTCTTTTTCTTTTATTGATTGGTTAAAAATTCTTTGGCTGAGCTCCTTATTCCGCTTGTTCCGAATAATGAACTCATAATAAATGTATGATATACTAAATGAAGATGAAAATCAACTCTAAAATTTTCAGAGCTTACGATATCCGAGGACTTTTCCCCGAAGAGATTAATAGAGAAGTAGCTTTCCAGCTTGGCCAGGCTTTTGTTAGATTTATCAAAAGAAAGGAAAAGGTCAAGAAATTAGATATTCTAGTCGCCCGCGATAACAGACCCTCTTCTTTAGTTCTTTCCCAGGCAATTTCTTCAGGGATTACTTCTCAGGGCGCAAATGTGATTGATTTAGGGGTTTGCACAACGCCGATGTTTTATTTTGCTTCTAAGCACTACAGGATGGATGACGGTGGAATAATAATTACTGCTTCACATCTACCTTGGCGATACAATGGCTTCAAACTAGTCAAAGACGCACCGATTCCAATTGATGCGAGAGCTGGCCTTAAAGAAATTGAGAAAATAGTAGCTGGCAGCACGCTGGAAGCAGCCAAGAAGAAAGGAAAGGTAAGCCATAAATACATTATGAAAGAGTACGTAAGATTTAACCTTAAAGATTTCAACTTAAAGAAGATGGGTTCTTTTAAGCTCGTTATTGATACCGGCAATACCCCGACTACCCTTATAATCCCAGAACTGGTCAAAAGAGTGAATTTCAAAATCATCCACATCGACCCCTACCGTCCTTTGTCTTGTACCGAGAAAGAAAACATAATCAGGCTAAAGAAAGAAGTTCAAAAGAGTAAAGCAGATTTGGGTATTATTTTTGACGGTGATGGCGATAGGATTGCTTTTGTTGATGAAAGAGGAAAGTTTATCTCTACCAATTTAATCAATTCCCTAATCTCTGCTATTTTGTTGAGAGAAAATCCAGGAGAAAAGATTATCTATACTGTAAACAGCAGCAGGATAGTGCCAGAAACAATCATCAAAAATAAAGGAATTCCTGTACTCTGGAAGGCTGGCCATTCAAAGATCAAGAGAAAAATGAGGGAAACTAAAGCTGTTTTTGCTGGCGAGCTCTCAGGCCATTATTACTTAAAGAGTCATTATTTTTCTGAAGCTCCATTTTTCATCTTGTTTAAAATTTTAGAAGAGCTTTCAAGAAACAAGAGAGCTATCTCGAAATTACTAAAACCTTATGATAAATATCTCAACAGTGGAGAAATCAATTTTCGCATCAAATACAAGAAAAAAGCCCTCCAGCAGCTGGAAAGCAAATTCAAGAAAGGCAAGATAGTAAAAATAGACGGCTTAAGAATAGATTTTCCTGATTGGTGGTTTAATGCTCGCCTCTCTCATACCGAACCAGTTTTGAGATTGGTAGTGGAAGCTAAGACAAAAAAATTAATGGAAAGAAAGAAAAAAGAGTTAACTGCTCTGATTAAATAAGGCCCATTTTTTTCTTTACATCTTCCAAAGTTAATTGGGCAATAATCTGAGCTCTTTTAGCTCCGGTATTTAAAATTTCTTTGACATAGACTTCTCTGGCGAGAAGTTCTTTTCTTTTCCGGCGAAAAGGCTCCAGAGAATTTATCAGAAGTTTGCTAAAGGATTTCTTAAATTCTTCATAGCCCTTCCCTTTAAAATTTCTTTCCAATTCGGAAATTGACTTTCCTGAGAATAAAGAATAAACAGTTAAGAGATTAGAAATTCCCGGTTTTGAATCAGAATATTTTATTACTTTCCCTAGGTCAGTTACTGCTGCCATTATTTTTTTCTTGATTTCCTCAGGTTCCTCAAATAATTCAAGGCAACCCCGAGGATCGTCAGTTTTTGACATTTTTTTCTTTGGATTTTGCAAAGACATGATTTTAGCTCCGCTTTTTGGCAGCAAAACTTTGGGTTCTTTGAAAGTTTGACCAAATTTTTGATTAAATTTTCTAGCAATAGTTCTGGTTAATTCAACATGTTGCTGTTGGTCTTTCCCCACTGGCACCAAATCTGTTTGATAAAGCAAAATGTCAGCTGCCATCAGAATCGGATAGCTCAGAAGCCCAGCGTTAACATCCTTGGGATATTTTTTAACTTTTTCTTTATATTGAGTCATTCTTTGGAGTTCTCCGATTGGAGTAATGGTACTAAGCAACCAAGCAAGTTCGACATGGGCTTCGACTTGAGATTGGACAAAAAAGATACATTTTTCAGGATTTAGACCGGAAGCCAGATAGGCAGTAGCCAATTCAAAAATATTCTTTTTTAATTCTTTAGATTGGTAGGGAGTGGTGATAGCATGGAGGTCCACAATACAAAAAACGCAATCATTTTTTTCCTGGAGCTCTGTCCACTGCTTTATCGCTCCTAAATAGTTGCCGATATGAAGTTCTCCAGTTGGTCGAACACCACTAAAAATACGCATATTTTAAGCCTCTATTACTACTGGTAATATCATTGGTCTTCTTTGGGTTTTTGTATATAAGAATTGACCAATTTTGTTCCTGATTTCGTCTTTGATATAACTCCAGTTTACTGCTCCTCCCGAGCCAGCTGCCCGATTGACAATTTCAATTACTTTTTTCCGAGTCTGGGCTAATAATTCTTTTGATTCTCTTAAATAGACAAATCCTCTTGATATTATATCAGGAGAACCCTTGACTTGACCAGTTGTTTTGTCAACTATGGTTACAATCACAAACATTCCATCCCGGGCCAGCATGTGCCTGTCCCTTAAGACCACCTCTCCCACATCCCCAATTCCCAAACCGTCAACCATCACGTAATTTGAAGGGACAGTCTTCTTTTCAACAAAAATTCTTTTTTGATTTAAATTAATAACTTGGCCATTTTCAGCTACGACAATGTTTTTTTCTGGAATCCCAGATTCTCGGGCTAATTCAGCATGACTGATTAACATTGAATACTGGCCATGGATTGGCAAAAAGAATTTTGGTCTCATAATCTTAATCATTTCTTTCAATTCCTCTTGCTGGGCATGGCCTCCGGCATGAATATCCATCATTTTGTAATGGAAAACTTTAGCTTTTTGTCTTAAAATTCCATCTTTTAAAATTTGAACCGTTCTTTCGTTCCCAGGAATAACTGAAGAAGAAAGAATTACGCTGTCTCCTTTTCTGAAACGCAAAAACCGATGTTCTCTATTAATAATTCTCATTA
>CAZWEN010000044.1:0-3319 GCA_964632775.1 uncultured Candidatus Saccharibacteria bacterium
CCTGCCTCTTGCATGGACTTTATAATTTTTCTATTATGGAAATTGAGGGAAGCCTAAGGTTCTTAATTCCTATTATTATTTTGATCAGTTTAGCTCTTTTTGTTTCCTTAGGCTTTAAAAGGTTGAAAAAAATGAAAAGTATTTGTAAAATTAAGTAATAACTACCGCAGCCCCACCCGCCACCCATCAAAGGTAAATAAATAACACACATATGGCAAAGGAATCTTCTTTTTTCGAAAAACTAAAAAAGGGAATGGGAATTGAAGGGCCAATTGAGGAGAAAACAGATGAGGAGAAAACAGAAGAAATTAAAGAAAAACCTCCAAGAAAAACCAAGGTGAAAAAACCAAAAAAACTCGAAATTAAAGCAAAACCAATTGAACCTGAAGTTGAAAAAATTGAAGAACCTGAGGTTAAGGAAGAAAAACCCTTCTTCGCTCCCGCCTCCACTAAAGTTTCTGTGGGCAAGAAAGCTACGGAGGGCAAGGAAAAATGGTTTGAACCAGAAGGACAACTGGCAATTGATGTTTATCAAACCAAAAACGAGCTGGTTATTCAGTCGGCAATTGCTGGAGTAAAGCCAGAAAATTTAGATATTTCAATGGAAGGTGATGTAATAACCATTAGGGGAAGACGGGAGAGACCATTGGATCAGGAGGAAAATTATTTTGCTCAAGAATGTTATTGGGGGCCATTTTCCCGAGAGGTAATTTTGCCGGTGGAAGTTGATCCTGGTCGGGTAGAAGCCGCAATGAAAGAAGGAATTTTAACCATCAGAATACCGAAAATTTTAAGAGAAAGAAAGAGAAAAATTAATATAAAAGGATAAATCCTAAAATTTCTAATTTTTAATGATTAACCGAGCACATAAAGCTTTATGTGCTCGGTTTTGGTGCGGACGGTGGGACTCGAACCCACAAGCCTTTCGGCACATGGTCCTAAACCATGAGTGTTTCCCAATTTCACCACGTCCGCATTAATATTTTATCTCATTTTACTAAAAAATCAACCCCAACCTGTCAGGGGTTGATTTGAATCCAGAACAAAATGTTTTCCGGCTAGGATAATTCTCTCTTTTAGTTAAAGTCCTTCTACAAACCCAGCATCGCTTTAACGATAGACGGAATAGCCTTAGCAAAAAGGGCAACTATCATTCCAACCATCGCATATATTATATAATTCCTTCCCGAAGATACTTTCTCGGGAGCACCGGCCGCCGTCAATAAAGTGAATGCTCCAAATAGCACCATAAGCCCGACAACCGCTATCAAGACAGTAAATATCCAATCAGTAACTGTATAGATAGCATCTAACAAACAGCACATTCCCCAGAGTGAGGTCGCAGTCTCATTTACCGTTGCGTTTTCCACACAAACAGCATCAATATCTGTAACATCGTGCCCCAAGGTGCATTCTGTTGCTGGTCCATTGGCCGCCGAAACCATCACCGGAATTGCCAAAACAGCTAAAAAACTAGTTAGAACTAAAACTGATAAGATTTTCTTTAACATTAAATTGATTTTTGATTTGAAAAATTAAAGAGGTTCGACCTTTGAAATTTTTTATCCGCCAATTTTTACTCCTATTACTGATTCTATCATAGCAATAAGTCCCCTGGCAAGCAAAATAATGGCTAATCCAATCAGGGTGTAGATGATTACATTTTTACCGGTGCCAATTTTTTTGGGGTCACCAGCAGCAGTTAAGATATAAAATGCCCCAATGATTACCATTAAAGGGGCAATAGCAACCACGATATAAAAGATAAAGTCAATAATGGCATAAATTAAATCCCTAAAGGTTTCGTATTCAAGGGGATTTTGAAATTCTACTGCTAAGACGACAATCGGCAAGCTAAGCAGAAGTGAAATTAGAAGTATTTTTTTCATTAACTTATTTTACCACAATTAAGCCCCAGTGGTAAATACCAGCTTCAAATTCCTTCTCTAGTTTTAAATTAAGATCTTTGGCTGTTTTTTTAACTTCTTCAGTTGAAACCCTACCCCCTTCAGGACCAATCGCAGCATCAATCTTCCAGTCTACCACTAGAATTTTCCCACCAGGCTTTAAAACTCTCTTCCCTTCTTCCAAGACCGTCTTTTTGTCTTCGCATTCAAATAAAAGATCGGTCATTAAAACTAAATCAACTGAACTTGAGGATAAGGGCGTTCTTTTTTCGACATCGGCCCGAACGATTTCAATGTTTAAAATTTTTTCTAATTTAACCCTGGCTTTTAAAGCGGAAAGGGGTTCTTCCAATATATCTATAGCATAAATTGTCCCTTCTTCTATTTTTTTTGCTAAGGGTAAGGCCCAGCCGCCAGAGCCACAGCCAAAATCTACCGCCACCATTTCTTTCTTTAACTTTAATTGTTTTAGAACTTCTTGGGGGTTAAGAAAATCTTTCATGATTGAAAATTGAAAATTTTTATTAGACACAGGTGGCTGAAGCTACTTGGTCTCCTTCTCCTAGTCTCATTATTCTCACGCCTTGGGTAACCCGGGAAAGCTTGGGAATGCCAGAAATTGCCGCTCTAATCACCTGACCTTTTTGAGAAATAACAATTAAATCTTCCTCAGTGGTTAAAACTTTTGAAGATACTAAATCCCCGGTTTTTGAGGTAACTTGAACAGTTTTAATCCCTGAACCTCCCCTACCCTGAAGTCTGTATTCTTTTAAGTCTGTCCTCTTGCCAAACCCATTTTTCATCACTACCAATAGATATTCTTTTTGTGGCTGTTGACTTTTAACACCAACAATATCCATGCCAATTACTTCGTCTCCTCTTTTTAATCTAATTCCCCTAATTCCAGCGGCTGAGCGACCCATTGACCTTATTTCCTTTTCCTTGAAGCGGATCGATTGACCTTTTTTTGTCACTAAAATAATTTCGTCCTGACCAGTGGTTTTTCGAACCCGCCTTAGTAAATCTCCTTTTTTAAGACTTATGGCAATTAAACCGGATTTTCTAACATTTTCAAATTCTTCCAAGGCAGTTTTTTTGATTATACCATCTTTAGTTACGATTACTAAATGTTTGGCAAAATCCTGGTCCTTTTTACTCAAAGGCATTAAAGATAAAACTTTCTCTTCAGGAGAAATTTCCAGAAAATTTAAAAGACCCCTTCCCTTAGCTACTCTAGTTCCTTCAGGAATTTCGTAAACTGGAGTTCTAAAAACTTTTCCCGAATCAGTAAAAAGGAGCAAGGAATCGTGAGTGTTAGCAGTTAGAAAGTGCTCGACAATATCTTCTCCGACCGTTTTCATTCCTAAAATTCCTTTTCCTCCTCTTTTTTGAATTTTATAAGTAGCCGGGTT
>CAZWEN010000045.1:0-3104 GCA_964632775.1 uncultured Candidatus Saccharibacteria bacterium
TAACGTTTGACGAGATCTATCCGCTTCATCTTTTGGGCCAGCTCGATAAGGTGAAACCAGTTGCCATCCGGAGCCTAGCGGAAATTAATGGCAATAAAATGTTGGGCTTCACCGGGACTCACGGAGGAGGTAAGACGGTGGCCTCGCTGACTATTGTGGAGAATATCTCCCTGGCTCAGAGCGGCTTACCAGTTTTTGGCCGAGGATTCTGTCTGAATCCAAAGAAAATCCTTGGGCTAGTCTTTGTGGAGCGGGGCGAAGGATCTACAGCAGAGATGTTGGTAGGCAAAATCGTGAATACCCTGCGAGGTATCCGGGGAGCAAAGGGTTCGGAAATTGTCCTGGTGTTTGATGAGCTGGGAGCCGGTACCCAAGAAGCTTCAGGCTTAGAGCTCGGAAGAGATGTGCTTTCTAAGCTGAATGAGCTAAAAGATATTAGCATCATATTCAATACCCAGATAATCCGCTTGGCCAAATTCGCCCAAAACGAGCTGGGTGCCAAATGTCTGCAGCTGGACGAAAAGCACCGAATTCTGCCGGGAATCGGTGAAGGGAGAATGGATCAGCTGAGGGAACGGCTAGGTCTGAATCGGTTGCTCTAATTCGTTTCAATGTAAACCGGAAGGTCCCCTAGGAAGGAGATGATTATTTTCTCTTCTATCCTAGGGGACCATTTTTGTTATCTTAATTTTTCGCTTCCTATCGGCAATGTCCATGCTTAACTTCTATATCAATAGGGTAGGGAAGAGTTTACTGACAAAACAGAAGAAAATTTTTGAATAAAAAAATTGAGTTACGGAAATTATTCAAGAGAACTTCTTAATATTGTGCGACATTTAATTAGTGAGAGAAAACCGTAAGGGGAACTAGCGGCTTTTTATTTTTAATAATTGACGGAGAGCAAGAAAGATGTTATTATATAAAATCTCGAAAAAATTCAGTTCATTAAAAAGAAAGGGGGTCGCATGAAATATTTTTTACTTCTTTATCCGATTCAACCTTACGCGGATGTTTTGATTGGCAAAGAAGAGTTGCCCGAGATAAAAGTAAGATATGCTGAAATATATCAGGAGCTTATCCGGAGAAGATACCCTGATTTTCGGATGGTTTGCGTAATGTTTTCAGCGCCAGAAGATCTGACTAAACCTGATACGTCTCAATTGTGGAAAGGGTTTTCAGTAAATGGAAAGGATATTATCGGTGCTTGTGGGGTGACCTTTGGAGATCATTGTAAGAAGCGCATATATCCCAAGGGAGACAAAATCCTTGAATTATGCCCGCACCCTGTAGAAGAGCTGGTTGTGGGAGGTTTCCATCTTTGGGATTGCGTCGACAAGACAGCTAGGTGGGCTTATAACCAAGGCATCAATGTTTTGGTGGATGAAGACCTTACGGAATTGTTCTTCTTTTCAACCCGGAGCCCTAGGGGGCTTCCTGTTTTTAAAATTCCCGTTTCAAGAGAAGAAAGTTTGAGAAGAACAGAAAGGCAATTGAGGAAAGCAGGAGGATTCTTTCTGAAACATGCTCGCAAAGAGCGTAAAAAGAGGCCGTGGATGGCCCAAATTTAAAAGGCTAAGCTGCTAACATAATAATATTGTGGCTTAGCCTTATTTATTTTGTTTTTAAATTTTATTCCTTTAAGTTTCTGCCGCTGTGGAATTGGCGGTGAAGATTTCGGATTTGACTCAAAATAGTTAAAATGTTATTTTCTAATAGTTTGGTAAAACAGACTATTTTAGTTCTTTAGGAGGTAAAAAGTGAAGGATCAGGTTCAAGAGGCAATAAAGAAAATTGAGGAGAATAACTGGGTTGAGGTTCTACAACGATGCAAGAGTATTAAAGAAAAGCATGATAAATTGATGGAGCTTCTGCCAGAAACCTGGCTCTGGAGTCCAATTCCTGCCAGACAATTGGTTTTTTATCTTCATCAGAAACATGGTCTCGATTTCGGGGTCTGTCCTTTTTATGAAATGGAGGAGGATAGGCAGTATTGTACGGCGATGGGAGAAAGAACCGAGTGTCTCTGTGCTATTCCCGAAGCTTACTGTGTATTTCGTGACAAAGATGGTAAACCAAAGTATCCTGAGTTCCTTTTTGTAAGGGCGCCGGAAAGTTTAGAATAACTGAATAGGGAGATTTCCGAAAAATCCTTAACTTAGAAGATAACATCCATCTTTCACCGAACATAACGGGCATTTAGTTTTTGTGCTGACTGCCCGTTTTTATTTTTAAACCCCTACCAATTCATTTTTTATTCTTTTAGGTTTTTACCACCGTTAAATGGAAGGATTGATTTTTAAGATAATTTTTTGTAGCATATTATTAGTAAACAAAATTTTAAATATTGAATATAGGAGGAACTATTGATGGCAAAAAAAGATGCTTTGGTAAAAGTTTCAGGTAGCGTGACGGAAAAAGAGGAACTTTATAAGCTATTATCTTCTTTGGCCACGCAATACAAATTGTACGTTATTTGTGGTGGGGGAGCTGCTGTAACGGAAGTGCTGAGGAAAGGGCAAGAACGGTCAAGTTTTAAGGACGGCCGGCGGACAATAAATTCGGAAGAGGGAAGGAGATTAGCCGCCGGAGCATTAATAAAAAAGAAGATTTCTCTTGAGAGTGAATTGCACCGAAGGGGAATTCCCGCTTTTGTCCGACCGTCACTAATACCATTCGGAAACAAAATCTGTCATATCAATGGTGATGATCTTGTTGTGGGGATATATCATAATTTCAGCAGAGCATTAGAGGTAACCTCAAGGGGGACGAACAAAGATTCTTTGAGAGCTATTAGAGGGATAGAGATTGTTGAATTATAAAAGCGGCCATCTAAGGAGGAAACAAAGCGGCTGTGACTTTCGTCACAGCCGCTATTTGATTATATAAAATTATTTCCTATTCCTTTAGGTTTTTGCCGCTGTGGTATTGGCGGTGGATGTCGCGGAGACGCTTGTTTAGCGGTTTTTAAAGGCTTTTTGAGGAAAAGAGGCAATTATGTCTTTTTGGCGGGAAAACGGCTCAGAAGGGCTTCTAGGGCCTAAAAATGGCTAAAAATAGGCGGGATTTGGGATATTTAGCCTTATTTACTAAAGAAATAGGGGAGT
>CAZWEN010000046.1:0-3104 GCA_964632775.1 uncultured Candidatus Saccharibacteria bacterium
TTTGAGCCAGATTAAGCTTTTCCAAAAAGCGCGCAAAAGCACCATTCCCAATCTTCCTGATTTGGAGAGATTTTTCTCTAGTTTAGAAAAATCGTGCATACTATTTTTTTTCAATCTCCTTATAAACTGTACCTAAAACTCCGTTAATGAACTTGCCTGAAGATTCACCGCCAAACGTTTTAGCCAGTTCAATTGCTTCATTGATGGCTACTTTAGGAGGCACCTCTTCTTTTTTACTGTAGAGCAACTCATAAAGACCGATTCTCAAAACATTCCTATCAACAATAGTAATCTGGTCAATCGGCCACTCCGGAGCTGCTTTCTCAATGACTTTATCAATCTGAGAAAGATGGTCTCTAACACCATTGACCAACTGCCAGACAAAACTTGCATCTTCCAGGCCTGGCCCATATTCTTTGATGTTTTTCTCAACAATCTTTTCTAAACCCCCTTGTTTTTTACCAGAAAAATCCCACTCATAGAGGGATTGCATGACAATTGACCTTGATAGGTGTCTTGATGACATTTTACTTTTTAGACATTTCTTCCCAAGTTAAAGGCTTTTCTTTAGCCTCCTTACCAGCTGCTTTCTCTTTTTCTTTCATCTCTTTTTCTTTTTTCTTCCTTTCTTTTTTAGTTAATTTTTTTAAAACATCAATTACTTCTGTGCCTTTATAATATCCGCAATTTAGGCAAATAGTGTGAGGTAAAATTGGCTGGCCGCATTTTGGGCATTTAGTTAAGGTGGCAGCTTTAAGAAAAATATGCGACCTTCTTTTATTTCTTCTTGATTTAGTATGTTTTTGCTTTGGAACACCCATATATTTAATTTAACAAAAATTTCTTTGATTTACAAGCTTTTACTGGTTTAAAAGTTCTTCTGTGTATTTCACAAGGCCCATATTTTTTGAGCATTTTTCGATGTAACTTTGTTGGGTATCCCTTATGTCGATCAAAACCGTACTGAGGATATTTTTGGTGATACCTTCGCATTATTTTATCCCGATAAACCTTCGCTAAAATTGAAGCAATGGCACAGGAAAATACTTTTTCATCTGCTTTAATAATTGATTTTTGAGAAATTGAGGAGTTTATTTTAAAATTTCCATCAATAATTAAAAATTTAGGTTTTTTGTTTAACTTTTGAATTGCTTTTTTCATTGCTAACTTTGTTGCCTCTAAAATATTGATTTTATCAATTACCTTTTCCGAAACACGCCCTATCCCCCATTCTATCTGCGGATTTTTTGTTAAAATTTTGAAAAGTTCTTCCCGTCTCTTTGCTGAAAGCTGTTTTGAATCTTTAATTCTTAGATTTTGAATTTGGAATTTTGGATTTTTAAAAATAACGGCGGCTGCCACCACCGGAGCAGCCAAAGGACCACGACCTGCCTCGTCTAAACAGGCGACATATTTGTATCCCCTCTTCCACAATCTTTTTTCCTCTTGAAGGGTTGGGTATTTCATATTATACTAATATAACATGAAATTCACCCACCTCCATGTTCATAGCCATTATTCCCTTTTAGATGGTCTGCCCAAAATAGATGAGCTTTTGGATTATGTTAAGAAATTGGGAATGGATTCCGTAGCCTTAACTGACCACGGAAATATTTATGGAGCAGTTGAATTCTATAAAAAGGCAAAGGAAAAAGGAATTAAACCTATTATTGGCTCGGAAATCTATCTGGCTTTTGAAAGAATGAATCAAGAAAGGCCAAATATTGATGACAAGAGATATCACTTAGTTTTACTAGTAAAAAACGAAGAGGGTTATAAAAACTTAGTTAAACTTTTGACTAAAGCCCATCTGGAAGGCTTTTATTATAAGCCTAGGGTTGATGAGAAATTATTAGCTAAGCATTCTTCGGGCCTCATTGCCTTATCTGCCTGCTTAGCCGGTAAAATCCCAAAACTTATTTTGGCTAAAAAAATAGAAGAAGCCGAAAAACAAGCTTTAAAATATCAAGAAATTTTTGGCAAAGATAATTTCTATTTGGATATCCAATATCATCCCAATTCCAAAGAGCAAAAAATTGTTAATAAAGAACTAATTTCTATTTCAAAAAAATTTGGCATTCCCTTAGTAGCTACTAATGATGTCCATTATTTGAAACCAGAAGATGCCGAAGCCCAAGATATTCTAATGTTAATTAATACCGGAGCTGATCCAAATGACCCTGAAAGATTAACTATAAAAGCAGACGATTTCTCAATGAAGAGTCCGGAACAGATGATAAAGGATTTTAAAAATCTGCCCCAGGCTATTGAAAGCACCCAAAAAATTGCAGACGCCTGTAATTTTCAATTTGATTTAGGAAAAATTAAGCTTCCCCAGTTTAAAGTACCCTCAGAAAAATCTCCAGATGAATACTTAAAAGAACTTTGTTATCAGGGATTAAAAAAGCGTTATTCAAAATCAACCAAAGCAATTTTAGACCGATTAAATCATGAGCTTTCAGTGATTAAACAAGCTGGTTTTGTTTCCTATTTTTTAATTGTCCAGGACTTTGTCAATTGGGCAAAAGAAAATCGAATTATAGTTGGCCCAGGCCGGGGCTCGGTGGCTGGTTCCTTGGTGGCCTATCTTTTAAATATTACCAATGTTGACCCATTAAAATATGATCTTTTGTTTGAGAGATTTTTGACCAGTGGCCGTACCTCTTCTCCCCCTGATATTGACCTTGATTTTAATGACCGGAGAAGAGATGAGGTTATAGAATATGTAGCTCAAAAATATGGCAAAGATAAAGTGGCTCAAATTATTACTTTTGGAACAATGGCCGCCCGGGCCGTGGTCAGAGATGTAGGAAGAGCCTTGAGTTATAGCTACAGTTATTGCGACAAGATTGCCAAAATGATTCCCTTCGGCCAGACTTTAGACCAAACCTTAGCTACTGTGTCTGAATTCCGAGAACTTTATCTGAATGACGAACAGGCTCACAAATTAATTGATTTTGCTAAAAAGTTGGAGGGAGTAGCCAGACACGCCTCAACCCATGCTTGCGGGGTGGTAATTTCTTCTGAACCCTTAGATGAGATTGTTCCCTTGCAGCATCCCACCCAAGATGACCAGGTTATTGTTACTCAATACGAAATGCATT
>CAZWEN010000047.1:0-3027 GCA_964632775.1 uncultured Candidatus Saccharibacteria bacterium
TCGGCAACCCGGAAAATTTGTTTAAAGTTCCCTACCTTTCAAAAAATATTTCTGGACAATACTCTCTTAATTTTTTCCAACTCAATGAATATCAAAGAGGGGGAATTTTAGTTCCTAAATTCGGGACAGAGATTAGTTCGGTAACCATTATTCCCTCTATTCAAAGTAAGACTTCCGGATTTTTAAGTCCGGAGCCAGCTTTTCCATTTTTCTGGGAGGCTTCAACCATAGTTGAAATGGAAGAAGTGGAAGAAGATGCAAACTCAAAATATTTAGAAAAACCGCTTGCAGAGATGAACAAAGAAGAGCTTTTAGCTAAAATTTCAGAAATTGAAGAATTACTAAAGCAACTTAAAAACCGAGTTGCCCAGATTGAAGCCGAAGAAGAAATGGAAGAAGTTTCTTGCCAAAAATTTGAGGAAAATCTTTTTTATGGGTTGAGAAATGACGATAGAGTTCGCTGTCTTCAGGAATTTTTGAAAGGCCAGGGAGCAGAAATTTATCCTGAAAGTCTAGTTACCGGAAACTTTTTAACCTTAACTAAAGCCGCAGTAATTCGCTTTCAAGAAAAATATACTGAAGAGGTTTTGGCTCCCTGGGAAATTGAAAAAGGGACCGGTTTTGTCGGGGAAACAACCAGAGCAAAAATTAACGAAATGTTAACTGCGTCGCCTTAATCTATCGACTTACGAAGTCGATAGGGTTGACAAATAATCTTTAATTTGCTAATATTGAAATAGTGAGTGCGCAAGAAATTGCAACTCTACTAAGTCGACAATAGACCTTCCTCGAGCAAGGTCTATTGTTTTTATTTTAATTTTGATACAATGAATTTGGGTCGGGAGGATAGCACTCACTAAAGACTTAGAATTGGAGTTAACTCTCCCGACCCACCCGGGTTTATTTAAAGGTGAATTTTAAAAAGAATGTTTCGTTAAAAAATTACACTACTTTTAAAATTGGCGGACCAGCCAAATATTTTTATATTGCCAAAAATAAAACCGAGCTAATCGAAGCAATTAAACAGGCAAAAAAATTAAAGCTGCCCTTTTTTAATTCTGAACGAAGTGAAGAATCAAAGTTCTGCCAAAGGCAGGTTTTTATTTTAGGAGGAGGAAGCAACTTATTAGTTTCGGATAAAGGATTTAATGGTTTAGTTATAAAATTTGGCCAGCCACTTTCTTCATATGTTTCAAAAGGTCTGGAATGGGCAGTTGGTATTCCTGGGACTGTTCAGGGAGCAGCTTGTAGCAATGCCGGCGCTTTCAAAAAGTCAATGAAAGATGTTGTTGAAAGCGTTGAAGTTTTTGACACGGAAACAGGAAAAGTTAAAATTTTCAAAAACAAAGATTGCAAATTTGGTTATCGAGACAGTATTTTTAGAAAGAAAAAAAATTTAATTATTCTTTCAGTAGAAATCAAACCAAAAAAAAGTAATACTAAAAAAATAAGAACCTCGCTTCGCGAGAACCTTGATTTCTCGCTTCGCTCGAAAATAAAACAATATTTAGACTACAGAAAACAAACTCAACCTTTAAATTTTCCTTCAGCTGGAAGCATTTTTAAAAACCTACCGGGGAAATCGGCCGGAGAATTAGTTGAAAAATGTGGCTTGAAGGGAAAAAAAATTGGAAATGTTAAAATTTCTGAGAAACACGCCAATTTTATTGTCAACTTGGGGCAGGGTAAGGCAAAAGATGTAATAAAATTAATAAAATTAATAAAAAAGGAGGTAAAAAAGAAATTCGGAGTAGTTTTGGAAGAAGAAATTCAGTTTTTAGGTTTTTAAAATAAAATTTTTTAAAAAAATAGTTTTCCACTCTTGACAAACTTTCTTGAAATGAAAAAATAAAGTAAGAATTTGAATTTTTCAAATTCTTGAATGCTCCGCATAGTCTAAGAAAAAGGTTTTTTAATTTTTTTACAAATAGTGGTCGACTATTTGCGGTAATTTTGAAAAAAATAATTTAAAAATTCATGGCAAAGAAAAAAAAGAAGAAGAAGAAGTAAATTCTCTTCTAGCCCGAGCACATAAGACGAGCACATATGATTTATGTGCTCGGTTGTTTTTTTGGATAAATTTGTTAATATTAATATATGAAAATTGTAATTAAAACAAAAAATATTAAATTGAACCGAGCTCTTAAAAATTTTATTGAAGAAAAAATTGGCAGCTTGGAAAAATTTTCTAAAATTTTTCAAAATAATTATTACGGAGATTTTTTAGGGAAGGGAAAACCAAGAGTAGAAGCTTGGGTAGAAATTGGTAAAACTTCTTTACATCATCAAAAGGGTCCCGTTTTTCGAGCTGAGTGTCAAATGAGATTTCCGGGAAGAAGTTTAAGATCTATTGCTCGTTCCAAAGACTTGAGAATGGCTATTACTGAAGTTAAAGACGAATTACAGCGGCAACTAAAACAGTATAAAAATAAATTAACTGCTCAAACCGAAAGAAGACAAAGACGTTTTAAAAAATCTCTCCGTTTACATCCTTTAGCAAAATTTAAAAAAAGGAAAGGAGTAAGGATTAGAGAAGAAGGGGTTTAAAAATATTTATGTCTATCTTAAATAAAATTTTTGGAGATGCTAATGAAAAATATTTAAAGAAGCTCCAACCTTTGATTGATAAGATAAACTCTTTCGAGCCAACCCTCGAGAGTTTTTCTAATGAAAAACTAAAAGAAAAAACTAAAGAATTTAAAGAAAGGTTTAGAAAAGGAGAAATTCTTAATGATATATTGCCCGAAGCATTTGCTTTAGTTAGGGAAGCAGCTAAAAGAACTCTGGGGCAAAGACATTTTGATTGCCAATTAATTGGAGGAATAGTTTTAGACCAAGGGAGAATTGCTGAGATGAAAACTGGGGAAGGAAAAACTTTAGCCGCCACCCTGCCCCTTTATCTAAATGCTTTGGAAGGAAAAGGATGTCATTTAATCACGGTTAATGATTATTTGGCCAGGAGAGATACGGTTTGGATGGGGCAAATTTATCATTTGCTGGGATTATCTACTGGTTGTTTGAATCATG
>CAZWEN010000048.1:0-2817 GCA_964632775.1 uncultured Candidatus Saccharibacteria bacterium
TAATTGGGACGATAGGTTTAACTTTAGCAATCCAAACCTTAACAGCTCCATCTTTTGGGTTAAAAATTTTTGGTTTTGCTCTCCTGACAGCATTCGCCTTTATGGCTTATCTTCTAATCAAATATACTTATCTTGAAATCAGGCGGCGGCAGGAGATAGAAAAAATAGACAGGGCGAAATCAGAATTTATCTCTATTGCTTCTCACCAGTTGAGGACACCCTTGACCGCAATTAAGGGATATATTTCAATGATTTTAGAAGGAGTTTATGGAAAATTATCTGGAAAGCAGACGAAGCCCTTAGAAAATGTCTATTATAGTAATGAAAGGTTGATAAAATTAGTCAATGACCTTTTGAATTTATCAAGATTAGATGCCGGAAAAATTGAATTTTCGCCAGAGCCTACTTCTTTAGAAGAGATGGTTTCTGGTATTGTTGAGGAGTTAAGAATTAACGCTGAAAAGAAAGGTTTATATATGAAAATGATAAAACCTTCAGAGTCATTGCCAAAAATTATGGCTGACCAAGATAAAATAAGACAGGTGGTTTTAAATATCGTTGATAATGCGATAAAATATACCAAAGAGGGCGGAATTACCATTAAGTTGGAGAAAATTAATGACGAAGAGCGAATTAGGATTTCTGATACTGGTGAGGGAATGACCAAACATGAGATAGATAGTCTTTTCCAGATGTTCTCTCGAGCGACGGCCGGCACCCAACTTCATGCTGAGGGAGCGGGACTCGGTCTTTATGTTGCCAAGCGATTTATTGAAATGCATGGGGGTAAAATTTGGGTTGAGTCTCCCGGAAAAGGAAAAGGAAGTACATTTATCATTGGACTGCCGATTCATTTAGACCCAAAACTACTTAAAGCCAAAACAAAAACAATTACCAAACAACCTGATAACTTTTTTTAAAAAATATAGCGATAGTGTCGATATATTTCTTCGCTCTCGCTCAAAATTTTATGGCAAAGAAAATTTTATTAATTGAAGACGAAAAAGTTTTAGCCGAAATGTATCAAGAAAAATTGACTGAAGCTGGCTTTGAAGTGATTTGGACGATGGAGGCAAAAGATGGTTTGGAGCTTGCCAGAAAAGAAAAACCAGACCTGGTGCTTCTTGACATTTTGCTCCCGAGAGAAAACGGAGTTTTTTTCCTTAATCAGTTAAGAAAAGACCCTCAGACTTCCTCTATTCCGGTAGTGGTTTTTTCAAATTATGATGACCCAGAAACAAAAAAGAAGTCAGCGAGATTAGGAGCTGAAGAGTATTTAATAAAAACCGACTACACTCCTCAGGAAATTGTTGAAAAAATTAAAGGATATCTTAAATGAAACGAATTTTAAACCTTGAAACAATAAAATATCTGGGTAAGGAAGTAAAGGTTGCAGGTTGGGTCCAAACCATTAGAGCCCATGGCAAAATTCTTTTCATTGACCTTAGGGATAGAAGCGGCATTTTACAATTAGTGTTTACCCCTGAAGTCAAAGAAGATAAATCTTCTTCTCCAACTGCGCTTCGCTTGTTAAATAAAGGGCTTTATGAAATTGTCCAAAAAGTAAGGCCGGAGTGGGTGATCGGAGTTGAAGGAACTATCAAAAAGAGACCGAAAGGGCAAATTAATCCCAAAATTGAGACCGGGAAAATTGAGTTTCATCCTTCAAATATAGAAATTTTTTCTGAAGCCAAAACTTTACCTTTTCCTACCGATACTCCCGGCTACGAAATAAATGAAGAAAAAAGGTTGAAGTATCGCTATTTAGATTTGAGGAGAGAAAGGATGAAAAAAAATTTAGAGATGCGCCAAAAAGTTATCCAGTTTATGAGAGATTTTTTAATTAAAGAAGGATTTATTGAAATTGAAACTCCAATTTTAACTAAATCTACTCCCGAAGGGGCCAGAGATTTTTTAGTCCCTTCGAGATTGGAGCCGGGTAAATTTTACGCTCTTCCTCAAAGCCCTCAGCAATACAAACAGCTTTTGCAGGTGGCTGGATTTGAAAAGTATTTCCAGATAGCTAAATGCCTCAGAGATGAAGATCCTCGGGCTGACCGACAGCCAGAACATACCCAATTAGATATCGAAATGTCATTTATAAACCAAGAGGATGTTTTAAATTTGATAGAAAGATTATATACAGCTTTAGTTAAAAGATTATTGCCAGAGAAAAAAATTAGCAAAATTCCTTTCCCCAAAATAACCTACAAAGATTCAATAAAAAAATACAAAACCGATAAACCAGATTTGAGAGTAAACAAAAATAACTCGGAGGAGCTTGCCTTCTGTTTTATTACTGATTTTCCAATGTTTGAATGGTCTGATGTTGAAAAAAAATGGGGAGCAATGCATCATCCTTTCACTAAACCTCAAACAGATAACATTAAAAAAATTAAGGAAAGCCCAGAAAATATTTTAGCTTATCAATATGACTTTGTTTTGAATGGCGTAGAAATCGGGGGAGGAAGTATCAGAACTACAAATTTAGATGTTTTGACCGCAGTTTTTGAGGTTCTAGGACATAAGAAAGAGGAAGTTAAAAAGCAATTCAGCAATTATTTTGAGGCATTTAGTTATGGAGTTCCTCCTCACGGCGGAATTGCTCCTGGGATTGATAGATTTTTAGCAGTAGTTTTAAATGAGCCAAATATTCGAGAAGTAATAGCTTTTCCAAAAACCGGGGATAACCGCGATTTAATGATGGATGTCCCGGCTGAGGTCACTGAAGAACAATTAAAAGAATTACATATCAAAATAAGTCAAAAGTCAAAAGTCAAAAATCAAAAGTCAAAATGAGATTAAAGATTTTTTTAA
>CAZWEN010000049.1:0-2620 GCA_964632775.1 uncultured Candidatus Saccharibacteria bacterium
TCTAAATCTGGCCAATCCATTTTTACAGGAACAACAGCCATTTGATGTTTTTCGATTATCTCTTGAGGTAAATCAGCTCCTTCATCAACAACTAAACCAATTTTATTCATATTATTTGCCAACCTTTATTTTGAGCAATCTCTAATAATTTTTTATCCGGCTCGACTACCACCGGGTTACCAACTAATTCTAACATTGGTAAATCAAAAATGCCATCTGAATAAGCGAAACTTTCTTTAAAATTTATTTTTAGATTTTTTTCAGATAAAAAATTTTTAATCTTCTCTGCTTTTCCTTCGCCAAAACAAAAAGGCGGTATTATTCTCCCGGAAAATTTATCTTTGATAACTTCGAGTTCTGTCCCGATAGCAAAATCAATATTGAGACGATTAGCGATAACCTCAATTAAGTTTTGGAAACTACCGGAAGTTAAAATGGTCAGGAGGCCTTCTTCTTGATGTTTTTTTAATCTCTCCAGAACATTCTTTTTTAGAGCGAGTAATAAATATTCATCGGTTAGCCGGTCAAAAATTTCTTTTCCTCTCTCTAATTTTATCCCCTTTATCAGTTTGGCTAAATCTTTGCCCCAACTTTGGTAATATTTTTCAGTTGAAATTAAACGCATCTTCCAAAAAGGTGCTAAGGACATATGGCTGGTTAAATACCAAAAAACCGAAAAGAGGTTTTCTTTTGTTCTTAAATGATGTTTAATCATCCCTAACCAGAGATGGGCATCTACCAAAGTTCCATCTAAATCAAAAAGGGCAACTTTAGTATCGTTGTTTATCATAAATTAAGCTGGGCTAATTGTCTTTTTTAACTTAAACTTTGACTCTCTTCCTTCTTTAATTCTTTGCAAGTTCTCTCGATGAGTCCACCAAATAAGAACAGCTAAGATAATTCCGAAAATATAATAAGCTAAAGAAAAAGATGAAAGCCAAAGAATTAAAGGAAAGAAACTTGCCAGCAAAAGGTTAGTAAAACTCATAATTTGGGAAACAGCTAAAACTAAAAGCCAAATTAAAAGTAAAATCAAAAAAAATTTCCAACCCAAAAGAATAAAGAGAGCCCCGAAAGTAGTGGCTACTCCCTTTCCCCCTCTAAATTTGAGCCAGACCGGGAAAATATGACCCAAAATTGGGGAAATGGCTACTAAAGCTATCTGCCAATCAAAAACTAAAAAATTTATTGCTAAATAGGCTGGGATTACCCCTTTTATAACATCTAAAATACTAACCAAAACTGCCCATTTTAAATCTAAAATCCTTAAAACATTTGTCCCGCCAATGTTGCCTGAGCCTACTTTTCGAATGTCAATTCTTTTGGCTTTAGAAATTAAGTAGCCCCAGGGGATAGAGCCCAATAAATAGCCAAAGATGATTAAAAAAATTAGGTTAGCAGTAGGAGATGGCATTTTCAAAATGATTAATTTTAGCTTTTTTGTTCAAACTTAGTTCAATTGCAATTACATTAATCTGCCATTTAGAATTTAAAGGAATTTTCTTTTTCATCAGCCAGCTCTCGGCAGTTTTTACTAATTTTCTTTGTTTTCCAAAATCAACTTTTTCTTCCGGTGAAAAGGACTCGCCCTGAGCTTGTCGAAGGGTTTTTACCTCAATGAAACTGATTATATCATTTTTCTTGGCCACAATGTCAATTTCTCCTATTTTTGGTCCAGTCGAAATCCTGGAAGAATAATTTTTATCTAAAATTTGATATCCTTTATTTTTTAAGTAATTTTCAGCAATTTGCTCACCTAAAATTCCTAATTGTTTTGAACTCATGTGGACCCAGGCAGAATCGAACTGCCATTTCTACAATGCGAATGTAGCGTTTTACCATTAAACTACAGGCCCTCTGAAAGAGGGTTTGTAGAAGATGAAATTTATTTCATCGCCCACAGGCCCTAAATTAAAATTTGTTTTAGTTCGGTTAAGGAACTAATTTTTTTAACTGGGGGGTTTTCAAGTTTATCCCCCCTATCAATCAATATTGTTTCCATCCTAAGATTTTTAGCTGGCATTAAATCTCTTTCTATTTCATCACCAACCATTAGAGTTTCTTCTGGTTTAACTTTTAGTTTTTCTAAAACCGCTAAAAATGCTCTTGGGTTAGGTTTTAAAAATTTTGTTTCTCTGGGGGTAAAAATCTCAAAATATTTTTCTAAACCAAGATTAGAGAATAAAAAGGGGGCGGCGCTAGTTAAAATAGCTTTTTGATAAGGGAAAACAATTACTTCTTTCGCATCATCGTAAAGCTGATAAACAAGATTTTCTTTAAAAAAGTTAGCCAACTTATTAACTATTTCTTGATCTGTTTTTTGAATTACTTTTTCGAGAAGTTTTTTGCTAAAGTCTTGCCAGCCGGCACTCTGGGTCATTAACTGAGCGAAAATAGAAGTGAATGATTTTATATCTTCTCTTGTCTTGAGTTGAATTCCCAGTTTTTGATAAAAGGCAAAAAACTCTTCTGGCTTAAGCTTAGCCACAGGAGATACCAAAGTTCCAAACAAATCAAATAAAATTAATTTCGGTTTCATTCGGGGTGCCGAGACTCGAACTCGGGCTAAATCCTCCCGAAGGACTCGTGCTACCATTACACTACACCCCGTGTTAATTAC
>CAZWEN010000050.1:0-2528 GCA_964632775.1 uncultured Candidatus Saccharibacteria bacterium
AATTCCTTTTGAGAAAATGTGGCCAGACGATAAATTCTGGCTTCCAAAGATTTTAAAAGGCGAAAAAATAAAAGCAAAATTCAGTTTTAAGTCTGGCGAGTTAATTGATTCATACGAAATTAAAACTATATGACTCAGGAAAAATTTGAGGAAATTGTAAAGGACGGGATAAAAGCTATCCCAGAAAGATTTTTGGAAAAGTTAGATAATGTCGATATCGTAATTGAAGATGAACCAACCCCTTATCAATTAAGTAAACTAAGGGTTCGAAAAAGTTCAATTATTTTTGGATTATATGAAGGTGTGCCTCAAACTAAAAGAGGGCCTTATGGCCAGGTTTTACCTGATAAAATAACCATTTTTAAAAAGCCAATCGAAAGAATGGCCCGCACCGAAGAAGAAATCAAAGAAATGGTCAAAAATACGGTCTGGCACGAAATCGCCCATCACTTTGGCATGGACGAAAAAAGAGTTAGAGAGGCAGAAATTAGAAGAAAAAAATCTTAATTACTCAATTCTTCTTGCGTATTCTCCGGTTTGAGTGTTTATCTCAATTATGTCTCCTTCTTCAATAAATAAGGGGGTATTTATTTTTGCTCCCG
The DNA here is from genome assembly GCA_964632775.1 of uncultured Candidatus Saccharibacteria bacterium. Taxonomy (GTDB): domain Bacteria; phylum Patescibacteriota; class Minisyncoccia; order Minisyncoccales; family CAZWEN01; genus CAZWEN01. The sequence continues at coordinate 603 of CAZWEN010000050.1, forward strand.
TTTCTAAAGTAACAGTTTTTGTTCCGGGCTCAGCCCGACCGCCTTTTACTCCCGGAGGAGCCTCGATTACTTTTAAATTGATTTTTACTGGTAAAGAAATATTAATTACTTTATTTTTGAAAATTATTCCTTCGATAATTTGATTTGGCTTTAAAAATTTTCCTTGCTCGCCAATTTGCTCTGTAGTTAAATCGAATCTTTTTGCTGGATTTTCTTTTTCAGAGAAAAAGAATTTATCTTGATGCTGGTACAAATATTTTGCTTCTATTTTTGAAACTTCAGCTTCTTCAAAAACGTCTGAAGGACGGATGGTTTTAGAAATTAAATTGCTGGTAATTAAATTTTTCAATTTTACCTGTAAAACTGAATGGCCTCTCCCTTTGAAAAGATGAGAGGCCTCAATTATTTCGTAGGGTTCACTATCCAAAATAATTTTTACTCCTTTTTTGAGTTCACTATAGGAGAGCATAGTTTACTTGAAGATGGTTCCAATAAAATCTGAATAACCCCTTAAAAATTCTTCAGCCCCTATCTCTTTTTTTCCTTCTAGTTGTAACTTTTCAATAACTAAAAAATCTCCTCCTTTTCCTAAAAAACCTTTTCTACATTGGACCCCAATTTCATTTTGAGGAACGACTAAGGTTTTACCAATGGGATAGGCAATCCCCCCAATTGATTTGAAAACCCTGGCCTTCAAAATCTTTATTCTTACCATTGTCCCATCTCTTTTCTGCCAAAAAGTAAAACTTCCCGGCCAATAACTAAAAGCTCGGACCTCATACTCCAGGTGCTGGGCAGTTTTTTTCCAATTAATTCTACCATCCTCCCGAGTCAAAATTTTAGTATAAGTAGCCTGGGCGTCATCTTGAGGATAAGGTTTAATCATCTCCTGCATCCATTTGGGGATAGTTTCCATTAAAAGACCTGCCCCAAGATTAGCTAATTTGAGATGAAGAGTAGTTGAGGTTTCTTCCGCCTCAATTTCCAGCGTTCTTTGGTTAAGAATTGGACCATGGTCCACTTTCTCATTCATCAAGACTATAGTTACTCCAGTTTTTTTATCCCCATTTAAAATGGCATATTGGATAGGAGAGGGGCCTCGATATTTTGGAAGCAGGGAAGGGTGAACATTCAAACAGCCTCTTTTGGGAATATCTAAAATTTCCTTTGGTAAAATTTGACCGTAGGCAGCTACAATAATTAGGTCGGGTTTAGAATTTTGAATTTCGGATTTAGAATCTAGAATTTTATTTGGTTGTAAAATCGGGATTTTATATTTTTGAGCTAAAAGTTTTACTGGTGGGGGAGTGAGAATTTGTTTTCGGCCCACTGGTTTATCAGGAGCAGTAATGACTAAAATCGGCTTGTATCTATTTTCAACAAGTTTTTCTAAAATAATCGCCCCAAATTCGGGCGTCCCCAAAAAAATAATTTTCATTTTGCTATTCGCCATTCGATTTCCTCTTCTTTACCGGCAAACTCTAACCAGCTGCCAGCTTTATCGATTACATACCATTTTCTTTTGGCCTCTGACCAAACCATAGGGTCATCTTGATAATAAGGTTTCTTAACCACTTCTTTTGGCTTCAATCTATCTAACTCCAGCCATTTTTTAAATACGGTTTCAATGGCATAATCTAAATTTCGCGATTTCGCCCACTCCGCTACCTTGTCAATTGCTGCTTTGGCTTTTTTTACTGAACCGGCTAATTCTAAAAGTTGTTTTGCTGGCCTGGTAAATCTTGAATAAATAATTTTTTTCTTTTTAGCATCCTCTTTAATCTGCTCTAAAGCCAACCCCTTACTATAGAAGTAATGATTAACAATTTCCTGAATAGTAGTTTCTTCTTGAATTTGTTTTTCAGTTTTTTTTTCTTTTTTTAACTTTTGGTTTTTGCTTCATATTTTATTTAAAATTTCTTGAAA
>CAZWEN010000051.1:0-2425 GCA_964632775.1 uncultured Candidatus Saccharibacteria bacterium
TTTAAAATCGCTGAAAATTTAGAAAAAGAAGATTTAATTAAGAATAAATTTTTGTTTGATTTTTATGTATTGATAACAGGAACCCAAAGAAAACTTCAGGCAGGAGAATATCTTGTTAATCCTTCAATGAATATTACCGAGATTGCTAAAAAAATAATCTCTGGAGATATAGTTAAAGAGGAAATTACCATAATTGAAGGCTGGACCCTAAAAGACATTGGTTTTTATTTTGAAAATAAAGGAATGTTTCAGGCCGAAGAATTGTATGATGAAAGAGCCGACGTAGAAGGGTATTTTTTTCCTGATACTTATCAAATAAGGAGAGGGGTAACACTGGAAGAGATTATTAATAAAGTAGTAAATAATTTTAATAAGAAACTAACTGAAGAATTAAGAAGCGAAATTGAAAGACAGAGAAAAACAATTTTTGAAATAGTAACTATGGCTTCTTTATTAGAAAAGGAAGTTAAGACAAAAGAGGAAAAAGAAATTGTTTCGGGAATTTTCTGGAAAAGGATTAAGGAAAGAATGCCATTGGATAGTTGCGCAACGATTGCTTATATTTTGAGGGCAAGCGAAAAATATCCTGAAGGGCGTATTTTGGGTGGAGGAAATTGGACTTTCGAGGAAATGAGAAAAGAAATCGCCGAGGGAAAAGAAATTGATTCTCCCTATAATACTTATAAATATTTAGGGTTGCCCTCAGGTCCAATTTGTAATCCCGGGCTTGAAAGTATTATAGCTACGGTGTATCCAAAAGATAGCGAATACTGGTATTATCTTTCTACTCCAGAAGGCGAAACCATTTTTAGCAAAACTTTAGAAGAACACAATATAGCTCAAGCAAAATATTTAAAATAATTTTATACAAGTTCGAGTCCTGCCGCCGGAGCAATGATTTTTCCATATAACCAGTTATTCACAATTGACAAAAAATCATCTTTTAATAAAATAAGATAACGCACTTTACAAATATTTCTTTACTCGGTGAAGTGTGACTACTAAAGAAAGGAGGTAATTGGCCATGCTTATACGTGCTTCACCTTGGCCCGTTCGCAATGCGACCTGCGCAAGATGGACCGGCGCCACCGAGCTAATGTCCCAGGAGAGCTGACGTCACCATGTTGGTTCCAAGGGACCTTCGCCCACATCATGGGCACCCAAGTATGAAGGGGGTAAACACGTTTTCTTTTGAAGCCCCCTTCTTTTTCATACAAAGATTAGTTTTTCTAATTCTTCCCTCATTTTTCTCCAGTCAAAAGTTCTAAGTGCGTTCTGTAGGGGGAGCCGCCAGCCGTTTCGTAATAGAGGCGGTTTTTTGATAAGATGAGGTATATGAAATATGATAAGATTTCAAAGAATGTATATAGATTTCCTTTTGATGAAAGTTTAAATCTTGAACCAAGACCTGCTCCAAAACATTATGAATCAACAATTAATGCTCTTGATTTCGCTATGCCTATAGGAACACCTATTTATGCTGCCAGAGACGGTGTAGTAACTGAAACTAAAGATGATTCTGATATAAGAGGTTTTGAAGACTCATTTAGAAAACATTGTAATCTTATTAGAGTAAAACATGACAATGATGAATATACAGTATATGTTCATCTAAAATATAAAGGAGTGTGTGTTAAAAAAGGACAGAAAGTAAAAGAAGGAAAGTTAATAGGATATTCTGGAGATACAGGATATACAAATTATCCTCATCTTCACTTTGCAGTCCAGGAGCTTGATAAAGCTGGAAAAAGATTGCATTTGATTGTTAAATTTAAGCAAGGAGATAAAGTTTTCATTTTTAAGGATTTGAAAAAGTCTTTTGTTTAAATTCCTGCTAAAATATACTCTAATCCTGTTAATCTTTCTCTTATTTCTCTCCAATCTAAAGTTCTAAACGTGTCCAACAGGGGGAGCCCACGATTTTTAGCCGCTTTCCCAAGAAGGCGGTTTTTTGGTAGAATAGAAATAATCAAGGTCAAAGGAGATTTAAAATAAAAAAATTATGGAAATAAAAGAATTACTACAAAACGGTCGGGAAATCTGGGGTAATGAAAAATTATCTCTTTCTGAAATTATAGTGAGGATGGGTAAGGTTTATGGTGATATTTGCCATTGGGAAAGAAATGCAAAAAAAGACAAAGATTCGCATACTGACGAAGAATTAAAAAAAGAGCTGGGGAATATAATTTTCTCAACTATTAGATGGTGCGATGATTTAAATTACGACCCCGAAGATTGCATTAGGATTGCCGTTGATTGCCAAAAGAAATTTGAAAAATAGTTTTTATTAGAAATTCATCAACCAGATTCTAACATCGTCCAGTCGCTGGAGCAGGCTAGTGCTCGGTTCGAGCGACCGAGATACCTTGAAATCGCCAAAATGGCGATTTTTTGATAAAATGAAAATATAAAAGACAATAAAAAC
>CAZWEN010000052.1:0-2414 GCA_964632775.1 uncultured Candidatus Saccharibacteria bacterium
CATGAAGCTGGAATCGCTAGTAATCGCCAATCAGCCATGTGGCGATGAATATGTTCCTGAGTCTTGTACTCACCGCCCGTCACATTAGGGGAGCCGGCAGTAGCCGAAGTTCCGCCTTGGGTGGACCTAAGCTAAGGTCGGTAACAAGAATGAAGTCGTAACAAGGCATCCGTAGGGGAACCTGTGGATGGATCACTTATTTTAAATTTTTTTAAACCTCAGGGTTTAGAAAAATTAGTGTCGATCGGAATTGGTTTGCGAGAATTCTCAAACTAATTTTGGAGCATTGATCTCGGAGCTCTAAATCGAGATCTTCGGGGCGACTCTAAGAAACTGATTAAAGTAAAAAGACAAGGTTGAACCTTGTTTTTTGTTTAAAATTTGCTACAATATAAAAGTATGCCAATTCCGAAAAAACTAATTAAATTTCTTGAAAAAAATAAAGTTAAGTATGAACCGATAAAACATCGGACGGTTTATACTGCCTTTGATAAGGCAGCAACCCTAAAAGTTCCTCAAAAAATGGTAGGAAAGACTTTAGTGATAAAACTCGATAAAAATCCAGCTGTCATTTTAATTTCAGCCAATAAAAACTTAGATTACAACCCACCCGCCACCCGAAATAAATTTAAAAAAATTACCAAAACCAAAAAGGTAGATTTTGTTTCAGAAAGAATAATAAAAAATAAATTAAAGGGGGTGAAAGTTGGAGCAATTCCTCCTTTTGGTAATTTGTGGCGGCTACCAACTTTTATCGATGCTCAATTACTAACCCAATCCAAAATTATTGTTAATGGTGGCGACTATAATTGGTCAATAAAAATTAGCCCGGCTAATCTTAAAAAATTAATACCGGATTTAATCATTGGAAGTTTTAGCAAGCCCCGTAAATGAATTTTTACCGAATTTTTTCTAAAATTTACGAAAGAGCAGCTCAGAAAATGTGCTTAGACTGCCAAGATTTTATTCAAAAAGGCTCCAAAATTCTGGATTTAGGATGCGGTTCAGGAATAATAGGGATGACTTTTCAAAAAATTTTTCAGGCCGAGGTTGTCGGGGTGGATATTAAAGATAACAGAATATCCCCCCTTCCTTTTAAAATTATTAACGGTAAATCACTTTCTTTTCCAGAAAACTCCTTTGATGCAGTTTTGATAAACTATGTTTTACATCACAGTGGAGACCCGATTTCGCTTTTAAAAGAAGCAAAAAGGGTAGCTAAAGATAAAATTATAGTTTATGAAGATTTACCAGAAGGCTTTTTATCAAGAATAATTTGCAAAATTCACGGAATTTCCTTTGCTAAAATTTTCCAAAATCAAAATCAAACACCTGAGCGGAGCGAAGGGGAGAGAAGAACGAATGTTCTTCAAACTTCTTTCAAATCAGAAAAAGAATGGGAAGAAGTTTTTAAAAAAATTGGATTGAATATTATTTTTAAGAGCAGAATAAATAGCTTCCCAGTAAAAAAAGAATTATTCATCCTGGGCACGTAGTTCAGCGGTAGAACGCTTCTCTGATAAAGAAGAGGTGGAAGGTTCAACTCCTTCCGTGCCCACCAAGGGCCGATAGCTTAGCTGGTAGAGCGCCACATTTGCAATGTGGAGGTCTGGGGTTCGAATCCCCATCGGTCCACAAAAGTTTTCCACAGGGGGAACTTTTCTATTTTTGGTATAATAGAGTAACTTCTAAAGGTCGAACATTAGAAATTAGTTATTAGAAATTAGAGATTAATTAATTATGATTTTAGATTGGGGTACGATAACTCTTCAAGCTTTGCAATCTGCCTGGCAAGGATTTTTAAATTTTATCCCAGTTTTGATTGGAGCAATTATTGTTTTTGTTATCGGCTGGTTTATAGCAATCGGAGTAGGGAAGCTGATATCTGGAATTTTGACTCGGCTAAAATTTAATAAACTTTTTGAAAAAACTGGTTGGAAAGAGGCTCTAGAAAAGGCCGAGTTAAAAGTTAATCCTTCAGACTTTATTGGAGCAATTTGTAAATGGATTTTGGTGATTGTCTTCTTGTTAGCAGCGGTGGAGATTTTAGGATTTGTTCAGTTCGCTAATTTCCTCAGAAGTGTAATTGGTTGGCTTCCCAATTTAGTGGTGGCCATAGCTATTTTCGTGGTAGCGATAATTTTAGCTGATATTTTAGAAAAGATTGTCCGGGCGGGAGTAAAAAAGCTTGAGTTAGGCTATACTGAATTTTTAGGAGTAGCAGTTCGTTGGGCAATTTATATTTTTGCTGGTTTAGCTATTTTACTTCAGCTAGGAGTCACTCCGACCATTATTAATACTTTGGTGATTGGTTTTGTGGGAATGATTGCTTTGGCCTTAGGCTTAGCTTTTGGATTAGGAGGAAAGGAGGCAGCCGCTAAGTTGATTGAAAAAATAGGAGAAAAAATTTCGGA
>CAZWEN010000053.1:0-2402 GCA_964632775.1 uncultured Candidatus Saccharibacteria bacterium
CTCTTAAAACAAGCCAGCGAATAAGTTATTTCCCCGGGAAAATGCTATCGCTAGGTTTGTTTTTTGTCGCCTTTGGAATTTTTACTTATACGGTCAGAGATATTCTTACCCAGTTTGAATTATATAAATTCCAACTTACAATCGGTAAGGCTGGTATATTTTTTCATACTTTAGGGGGCGTTTTAATACTTCAATTTTTAACTCAAGAATTTGCCCCAGAACGTTTTAGAAAGGTTTTCTTTTCGATATGTCTATTATCCATTGCCGTTGTCCTGATTGGTTTAATGAGTTTCCCTCTGGTCAGCGAGGTGTCTCAAGCTCCTTTTGAACCATTTCCTTATAAGGTAATAAGACATGCTCCCGCGGGAACACCGAGTAATATCACAATATTTATCTTTATATTTGGCCCCGCTTTATTAACCAGCATAGTTTTATATAATACATTTAAGTTAAAAGAAAAAAAATTAAGAGCCAAGGGACTGCTTTACGGAATGGGTTTCCTGTTTTTATTCCTTCCTTCGCTTATCTGCCTATTCATTTCTCCGATTTATGCCAGATGGGGATATCTAATAGGAGCCATTTTACTGCTCAAGGCATTTGGAATGAAAGTGTAGTTTAAAGTATTCTTAACAAAACGGGACAGAAGAAAGAGGTTTTTTTATTTATCTTATGATGATTTTTCTCTACGGTCCAGATTCATATAGGTCGAGAAGGAAATTAAATGAAATAATTGAGCATTACAAAAAAATCCATAGAAGTGGATTAAATTTAAAATATTTTAATTTAAGCGAAAAAGGTTTCGAAGATTTTAAAGATGAATTTCAATCCATTTCGATGTTTGCTGAGAAAAAACTAATGGTTTTGGAGGAAGCATTTACCAATCAAAATTTTAAAGAAAATTTTTTAAAAAATTCAAAAAGGTTTGTTAATTCAAGAGATATTATTTTATTCTATGAGACAAAGGAAACTTCCAGGAGCGACCCTTTATTCAAATTTTTGAAAAAATTTGCGAAATCTCAAGAGTTCAAACTTTTAGAAAGTGAGAGCCTTAAAAATTGGACAAAAAAGGAAATTGAAAATTACAAGGTGAAAATTAATCCATTGGCATTAGAAAAACTTACAGATTATGTCGGCAATAATCTCTGGCAGATGGTAAATGAAATTGGGAAGCTGGTCAGTTACAAAAAAAACAAAAAAATCGAAACAAAGGATATTGAGCTTTTAGTTAAGCCGAAAATTGAACCGGAAATTTTTAAAACCATTGACGCTATAGCTTCAAGGAGCAAAAAGCAGGCCTTGGAGTTAATCCATAAACATTTAGAAAAGGGTGACAATCCTTTGTATCTTCTTTCAATGATTAATTTTCAATTTCGTAATCTCTTAACAATTCGAGACTTGATTGAGAAGAATGAATCCCCGTACGCCCTTTTAAAAGAAGCTAGACTTCATCCCTATGTTATTAAAAAAAGCTATTCCCAGGCCCAAAAATTTAAGATTGATGAATTAAAAAAAATCTACCAAAAAATATTTCAGATAGATTTAGCTATAAAAACCGGCAAAGTTGAACCAGAAACTGCTTTAGATATCCTTATTACTGAGATTTGTTAATTAATCTGGTGATTCTTGATTTTTTTCTAGCGACTGTATTTTTCTTAACTAACCCGGTTTTAGCTGCTTTATCTAATAATTTGTAAACTTGAGGTAAAAGTTTTTTTGCCCCTTCAATTTTTTTCTCAGTAACCAAACTTTTCATCTCTTTTAAGAGTTTTTTTATTTTATTCTTATGTTGAAAGTTTCGAGCTCTTCTTTTTAAACTTTTCCTGAGAGCTTTTTTAGCCGATTTCGTAATTGGCATAGTGATTCTACTTTAAACCATTTCGTTTTTTTAATCAAGCGTATACTAAGGATTTGCCGTTGAAATTGGCGACTCTCTTTAATGTGGGAATTGTTGAATACCCCGAATTCTTTATCAGAGGAAGAGACATTACTCCTTTACCCTTTGACCGTCCGAGCTTAGATAAATTAATTAGTGAAGCAGTGACACGAAGGTGCGTAGTGATTGTAAGTAGGAGGGAAAAAGATATAAGTGACGTAATGGGAGGTTTTAGCTACAAACCAGGCAATGATTGGAATATCTACGGAGGATTTATGGGGCGAGAAAAAGTAGAGCTGTTTCAGTGGCTGACACCAAAAAGAGGCGATAATGCTTTGGCGTTACTGGGAGATAAGGTATCCGGGAGAGTTGCTATAATGGGTGATGGAGCAGGAGTCGGCCCTACAATTTCAGCTATGCTCCGAGATGCGCGGCGACTAACTAAACAGTCAAAGTAAGGTATAAGTTTTCTGTGGGGGTAGCGGGTAACTGTTGCCCTCTTTTATTTTGGATAAAATTCACTTAAAAT
>CAZWEN010000054.1:0-2257 GCA_964632775.1 uncultured Candidatus Saccharibacteria bacterium
TTTTTAGCGAGTTCTAACTCTTTTTTCCCTTTTCCAGTAATCTGATAAATCCTTCGCCTCTCTTCCATTTCGCTTTTTACAAATCCCTCTTTTTCTAACCGATAAAGAACTCGGTAAGGAGTAATTTTACCTGGCTTAAATTTAAACTCTTTTTCCACTAAACCAGGAATCTTCCAGGCATAAACTTTCCTCTTCCTTAACAAAGAAAGAATATAAATCCACAAATTTTCTATCGTATTTGATTTTTGAAGATGCTCAATAGGTAACATAGTTTTACACTTGACAGACTATTTTACAACGGTAAAATAATTATAGATTGGGGTCGCGAAACAGATGTCATGTTTAATTTTACACTATGCTAAAAAAAATAAAAGTCGGCGTAATCGGAGTTGGTAATTGCTTTGCTGGACTAATTCAGGGAATTGAGTATTACAAAAAAAATAAAACCAAAAATATAATTGGGTTGATGCATCAAAAAATTGGTCCTTATAATTTTGATGATATCGAATTTAGCTCAGCTTTTGATGTCGGTAAAAATAAAGTGGGGAAGAGCTTAGATAGAGCGGTTTTCGCCAGTCCAAATTTGGTAAATTGGGTAAAATTACCCAAAAACAAAACGGTGATTAAAGAAGCACCGGTTTTAGATGGAATTGGAATATTTGTCGAAAATAAAATAAATCCAGTAAAAAATCCTACTCCAATAGAAAAGTTAGAAAAAGAAATTGAAAGAGAAATTAAAAGGACTAGGACCGAAGTTTTGGTTAATTATTTACCTGTCGGGAGCCAGAAAGCGACCGAATTTTGGGCAAATATCGCTCTAAAAACAAAATGCAGCTTTATAAATTGTATTCCGGTTTTTATTGCTTCTGACAGAGAATGGGGAAAGAAATTTGAAAAAGCCAGAATCCCAATTGTTGGCGACGATATAAAAAGCCAGATAGGAGCGACCATTGTTCATCGGGTTTTAGCTAAACTTTGCAGAAATCGGGGAGCAACAATCGATAGAACCTATCAAATAAATGTTGGTGGCAATACTGACTTTTTAAATATGAAAGAGCAAGAAAGATTAGAAAGTAAAAGAGTTAGCAAAACTGAAGCAGTAACCAGTCAATTGGATGAGAAAATAAATCCAAAAAATATTTATATTGGACCGAGTGACTTTATTCCATTTTTAGAGAATAAAAAATTGGCTTTTATCAGAATTGAAGGGAAAATGTTTGCCGATATTCCTTTTTCTCTTGAATTGCGTTTAGATGTGGATGATAAAGCTAACAGCGCCGGCATTGTTATCGACGCTATCAGGTTAGCAAAATTAGCTCAAGATAAAAAAATCGGCGGCCCTTTAATTGCCGCCTCAGCTTATTTGATGAAACATCCGCCCCAGCAATTTGCTGATGAGCGGGCAAGGGAAATGGTTGAGGAGTTTATTAGAGGTGAGAAAGAAAGATAGAATTATTGATATTTCTCAGCTGTGAATCTATAAATTAAAATTTTCTCTTCTGTTGGGTTAATTCCACCTTTTTGGCAGGCAATGGAAATTTGTTTTTCTATTGTATCTATTTCTTCTAAATCAGGGAGTAAAAGTCCAGATTTTGCTACAAAATGGCCATTAAAAACTACATCGGTGCCATTGGAAGAAGTGATAGGAGTGGTTTTAACTATTATACCAAATTTTTTCGGGTTTAAGTCTTTTACATTCTTTACTAATTCTGGTTCGCTTAAAATATAAACCGTATAAGAAAGACGAGGAAGTTCTTCTTTTTGAATTAGTCCGAAGCGATAATCCTCAGTGGCTGCCGCAATGGCATTGCCAATTATTTCTTCAGCAATATTTTCTTTAGTTGACAAATAGGTCCCAATGCATCCCCGCAATTCCTTATCCTTCATAATTGTCACAAAAGTCCCTGATTTCCTCTTTAAAAATTCTTCTGGCAAATCCTCTGGCAAAGAAGGAACTTTCCCTTCCTTAATATAATTTTCAATCGCCTGTTTGGCAAGTAAAACGTAAGGATTCATAGTTTATAAATTTTTTCCCAAGATTTTTTAGTATCTTCGTTAGATATTGTTTCTAATGAAATATGTCCTGTGTAGCCAATTTTATTTAATATCTGGAAAAATTTATTGAAATCCAGATCGCCTTTCCCTAAAGCTAAATGAGCATCTCCTTTCAGAGTTGCGTCGTGAAGATGAATATCCAAAATTGAATCTTTATATTTTTTTATAAATTTGGAAATTTTATCTAAATTTTCTCCGCTTT
>CAZWEN010000055.1:0-2200 GCA_964632775.1 uncultured Candidatus Saccharibacteria bacterium
GACCAATTCCTTTTTTATTCATGTTTATTTATCTTACCACTTTTTAGAATTATTTCATCCACCGTCAAAATCGGACCTTTTAATTTAGCTATCATATTTTAAAAATTTCGCCATTTTCCGCCTCATGAATTAAAATTTTTGCCCCAGTTTCTTTCCCTATCTTTTCATTAGCCAAAATGTGGTCAGGATGGCAATGAGTATTGATAATATATTTTGGTTTTGCTTTTGCTTTTTCAATCTCCTTTAAAATTTTATCTGCTTTCTAATAAACATTTCAATCGAACGGTCGTAAGTTTTTTCAGCTTCTTTAGAGAAAAGGCAAGCTGGTAATTCACCTTTCTCCCAATGATATTTTATACACTCACAACAAATCCCCTTCCTCGGACAATCTGGCTAAGTACAAGGACAGGCTTTCAAATTTTATTCTTGTTTGCACTCCATATTATTTTATCTAACCAGCTAATTCCTCAACTTCTTTTTTACCTTCTTCCAATTCTTTCTCTTGTTCTTTATCTTCTTTTAATAATAAAGTTTGGAATTCGCCGGCATGGGTTTTTTCTTCCTTGGCTATGTCTAAAAGAATTTTCTTAATATTGTCATTTTCAGTCATCGCTGCCAGTTGCTCATAAAGACTTACCGCATCTAATTCAGCTATCATCCCAACTCTTAATATCTCCTTGTCTAAATCCTCTCTTTTTACTTTCTCAAGCGAAATTGGTATTTGCGATAGCATATTTTTACTTTTTAATTATTTATAAATTTTCCCGACCTTTTATTTTTCTGTTTTGATTAAAAACAACTTCTTTTTAAACCCTCCCCGTTTTTTATTTTTTATTTTCTGTTGGATTTTAATTCCTGTTTTTGTTAAGCTGATCTCTGATATTAAAACATCGATTAACTCTTGAATATCAACTATCTCATTAACCACTTCTTTTTTGTTTTTAGCTGCGGCTAATTCTTTAGCTTCTTCTAATATTTTCTTCTTTGTTTCTTTTAAGTATTCTTTTTTATTCAAAATTCGCCAGGAAGGTCTTTCCCCAGCCGCTTTAATAATTTCTAAAATCCTATCTCTAATCAGTTTGTTATATCTCTTTATCATTCTTCTATTCTAACAAAAAACCGCCCCCTTGGCGACTTTTTGCTGGTTATTATAAACTTTGTGTTCAATTATTGAATTTCCAGAAGCTCGACTTCAAATATAAGAGTTGCATTCGGCGGGATAACATCGGGCACTCCTCCTTCTCCGTAAGCCAGTTCTGGAGCAATAGTTAATTTTCTTTTTTCTCCAATCTTCATCCCCAAAACTCCCTGGTTCCAGCCTGCTATCACCTGACCTGCTCCAATAGTAAAGGTAAAAGGCTCTCCCTTATCTAAACTTGAATCAAATTTTGTTCCGTCTTCCAAAGTTCCTGTGTAATGGACAGAAACCGTATTTTCATCATCAGCTAACTTGCCAGTTCCCTCTTCCAAAGTTTCTATTTTCAGCTGTCCTTTGCTGCAGTCTCCTCGGTAGAAATCCCATTGCCCGCATCGGGAACCATCATCAAAAAGGCAAAATCCTCGTGTTCCTCCCTCAAACATTTGATGTTCTAAGGTGCCGCCTTGCTCTTCACAATAAACGGCTGCAGGATTAGGAAGTTCAGTTTCTTCCTCTTTTTGTCCAAAACCAAAATAATAAATAAGTCCAGATACAATTAAAATAAAAATAGGTATTAAAATTTTCTTGCTCATAGGTTTTAATTAATTATTCCTCGACCTTTTTTTTAATTAACATCACTATACTCCCTATTACCCCGACTAAAAACCCAATTGGACAAACAAAAACCGCGACGAGAAAGAAGAAAACCTCAAGGATTCCCATCAAATAACTCAGTACAGTAAATTCACTGCTTATTATCTCTAAGCCATAAAAGACATTATGTAAAATAACACTAACAATAAACCCTCCGAAAGAAGCTCCTGTTAATATTAGAAATTTCTTCATTCTTCTATTCTAACAAAAAATCGCCCCCTCGGCGACCATTTCTCTATTTATCGATTTCCGAAATCAATAATTAGCTGCTTGTTTAAACCATTGGCCGAATTTACAATCCGAGCTATGTGGAGGCGGCACATCCTTTCTTAAAAGTTCAACTGCCTCTGTAAAAATTCCTTGGACATATGAAGGATCGGTATCTATCATATGAATTTCTTTTCTAAA
>CAZWEN010000056.1:0-2100 GCA_964632775.1 uncultured Candidatus Saccharibacteria bacterium
AAGTTAATTCCTTATATAAATAATCTTCTATAATTTTTCTCAAAATTGTTCCTTTAGGATGCCACAAGGGGAGCCCAGCTCCCATTTCCCCATCAAAACTAAACAGCTCTAATTTTTGTCCTAAAAGGCGATGGTCTCTTTTTTCAGCCTCAACCTCTGCTTTCAAGAAATTTACCAATTCTTTTTTTGTTTCAAAAGCTATTCCATAGATTCGGGTTAGCATTGGATTTCTTTCTGAACCCCGCCAGTAGGCACCAGCAATTTTAGTCAACTTGAAAGCGTCCATAGGAATTTCTTTTGTCGATTTAACATGGGGGCCTTTGCAAAGATCAACAAAATCCCCAGATTCATAAATAGTTACAGTTTTTCCTGGTAGTTCTTTAATTAATTCTAATTTATAAGGTTGCTCTTTAAATAATCTATCGGAGTTGGGCTTCGATAGCCTTCGTTTTTTAAAAGGGATATTTTTTTTAATAATTTCTCTCATTTTCTTTTCTATCTTTGGCAGCTCAGCAGGAGTTAAAGCCCGAGGCAAATCAAAGTCATAATAAAAACCATTTTCAATTGCCGGGCCTATACCAAATTTGACTCCCGGAAAGAGTTCTTGAACTGCATAAGCTAATATATGGGCTAAAGAATGACGAATAGTTTCAATCTTCATGCTTCACGAATAATCTCTTCTATGCCTTCGCAAATTAATTTAGGAACACCGTCACGATTATCAACTCGACCAGAGACCAAAACGATTTTATTTTCCTGAAAGGCGGTTGGATTCCTTTCGATTACTCCTGGGAAAACAACTACCTCAATTTTATCAGTGAGATCTTCTAAATTCAAAAAAAGCATTGGTCTGCCGTTTCTAGTGATAATTTTTTTAATTTTTGAAATAATCCCTCCGATTTTAACCTGATGGTTAATTAGAGCAGAACTTACTTTTGAAATGGCTAAAGCTTTCTTTCCTAAAACTTTTTGAAAATCTTGTAAAGGATGGCTAGTTACATAAAGCCCTAATAATTCTTTTTCCCAACTTAATTTTTCCGTTTTAGAAGCTTGATTAGTAGAGGTCAACTTTATATTAGATTTCCGGGCAGGGTTGCCTGAAGACAGGGTATCAAAAAGCCCTCTTTGACCATTGGCTTTTGTCCTTTGAGTTTCTCTCGACCATTCTAATAAGCTTTCCAAATTAAATAAAAGTTGATTTCTTTCGGCTAATTTATCAAAAGCCCCGGCTTTAATTAAACTCTCCATTGATTTTTTGTTTAAATCTTTTGAACTAACCCTAGTTACAAAGTTATCAATTGAAAGATAGGGACCCGAGGTCTTCCTTTCTTGGACTATTGCTTCAACCACATTATGCCCCACATTTTTTATAGCTAAAAGTCCAAAACGAATTTTGTTTTGCCTGGGTACCACTGTGAAATTTTTTAAACTCTCATTCATATCTGGAGGCAAAACTTCAATCCCCATTTTTTTACATTCGCCAATCAGAAAACCAATTCTTTCCACATCAGCTTTTTCTGAAGTTAAAAGAGAGGCCATAAATTCTACTGGGTAATGAGCTTTTAAATAGGCAGTTTGATAGGCAATAGTGGCGTAACAGGTGCTGTGACTTTTATTAAAACTATAGCGGGCGAAAGGTTCAATCCAATGCCAGATTTTTTGAGCAATTTCCTCTTTTATCTCATTTTTTTTCATTCCTTCAATGAATTTTTCTTTCAGAGACATCAATAATTTTTTTATTTTCTTTCCAATCGCTTTCCTTAAAACATCGGCTTCAGATAAAGTAAATCCCGCTAACTCCTGGGCAATTTTCATAATTTGCTCCTGATAAACTGGAATTGCGAAAGTTTTTTCTAAAATTGGTTTTAGTTTTGGATGAAGATATTCAACTTTCTTTTTTTTGTGTTTTCCAGCGATGTAATCGTCAATGAACTGGATAGGACCTGGTCGATATAAGGCAACCATAGCAATAATATCTTCCAGAGTAGTTGGCTTTAGTTGTTTGAGGTACCTTTGCATCCCCGATGATTCCAATTGAAACACTCCAACCGTCTCTCCTTTTTGTAAAAGTCGATAGGTGGCTTTGTCGTCTAAAGGAAT
>CAZWEN010000057.1:0-2068 GCA_964632775.1 uncultured Candidatus Saccharibacteria bacterium
AAAATAAAGGAATTCAACCTTTACTGGATGGAGTAATTTATTATCTTCCCAACCCAATTGACCTCCCTCCAGTAAAAGGAACCTGTCCCAAAACTGGTAAAGATTTGGAGAGAAAACCTGACGATGCCGAGCCATTTTCGGCTTTAGCTTTTAAAATTGCCACCGATCCCTATGTCGGAACCTTAACTTATTTCCGAGTTTATTCTGGTTCCTTGACAAGAGGTTCCTATCTATTAAACTCAACTACAGGTGAGCGAGAAAGAATTGGTAGAATCTTAAGAATACATGCTCAAGAGAGAGAAGAAGTTTCAGAAATTTTTGCTGGTGATATTGCGGCTACCGTTGGTTTAAAAGCGACCAGCACTGGCCATACTTTATGTGATGAGAGTTATCCAATTGTCCTTGAAAAAATTACTTTTCCTGAACCGGTAATTTCCATCCGGATTGAACCAAAAACAAAAGCTGACCAGGAAAAGATGGCCTTAGCTCTAAAAAGATTGGCTGAGGAGGACCCGACTTTTAAAGTTAAAGGAGATTTAGAAACCGGGGAAACAATTATTTCTGGGATGGGGGAATTACATCTGGAAATTATTGCCGATAGAATGCTTCGGGATTTTAAAGTTCAAGCTTCAGTTGGCCGTCCTCAGGTAGCTTACAAAGAAACAATTCAAAAAGAGGCTGAAGCTGAAGGGAAATATATCAGGCAATCAGGCGGTCGAGGTCAATACGGCCATGTCTGGTTGAGGATTGAACCTAAAAAAAGAGGAGAAGGATTTGAATTTCTTGATGAAATTAAAGGGGGGATTATCCCTAAAGAATTTATTCCGGCAGTTGAAAAAGGAGTAAAAGAAGCAATAGATAAAGGGGTAGTAGCAGGTTATCCCCTGGTAGACTTGGCAGTTAGCCTTTATGATGGTTCTTTTCATGAAGTTGATTCTTCAGAAATCGCTTTTAAAATTGCCGGTTCCATGGCTTTTCAAGAGGCTTGCCGGAGAGCTAAACCAGTTTTATTAGAACCAGTAATGAGGTTGGAAGTAGTTATTCCCGCCGAATTTTTTGGCGATGTCATTGGAAACCTATCAGCTCGAAGAGGAAAAATCGAAGAGACCGAAGATAGATTAAATTTGAAGGTTATTTCAGCCAAGGTACCCTTAGCTGAAATGTTTGGCTACGCAACTTCGCTTCGCTCGTTGACAGAAGGCCGAGGAACATTTACAATGGAATTCAATCGCTATGAC
This sequence comes from uncultured Candidatus Saccharibacteria bacterium, assembly GCA_964632775.1. GTDB lineage: Bacteria > Patescibacteriota > Minisyncoccia > Minisyncoccales > CAZWEN01 > CAZWEN01. The sequence continues at coordinate 1,239 of CAZWEN010000057.1, forward strand.
GAAGTTCCCTCGGGCGTTGCCAAAGAAATCATTGAAGGGAAAAGAAGGTAATTCACATTGACTTTTTTTTTGGAAGTAATAAAATAAAATATAATTAATTTATTAAATTCGTTCAGTTATTTTGCATTTTTCATTTTGAATTTTGCAGTTGACTGAGCGAAGCGAAGGAATATGGCAGAAAAAGAAAAATTCATCAGGGGAAAACCCCACCTCAATATCGGTACCATTGGCCACGTTGACCATGGGAAAACCACCTTAACGGCGGCTATTTTAAAAATTCTAAAAATGAAAGGGCTTCGAGCTTCGGAAAAAACCGTAGAGCAAATTGATTCTGCTCCCGAAGAGAAAGCCCGGGGTTTAACTATTAATATCTGTCACGTTGAGTATGAAAGTGAAAAAAGGCATTATGCTTTGATTGATTGCCCAGGTCACGCTGATTATATCAAAAATATGATTACTGGAGCCGCTCAGATGGATGGAGCAATTTTAGTTGTTTCCGCTCCCGACGGCCCCATGCCTCAGACCAGAGAACACATTCTACTTGCAAGACAAGTAGGCTTACCTCAAATTGTGGTATTTTTAAACAAATGTGATGCGGTAGATGACCCAGAAATTATTGATTTAGTGGAGTCCGAAGTTAGAGAACTTTTGAAAAAATATAATTTTCTGGGAGATGAAATTCCAATCATTCGGGGTTCGGCCTTGAAAGCCCTCGATGCAAAATCCCTTGAGGATGAAGCAGCCAAACCAATTTTGGACTTAATAAAAGCTGTTGATGATTATATTCCCGAACCCGCCAGAGAGATTGACAAACCCATCTTGATGGCTAT
>CAZWEN010000058.1:0-1997 GCA_964632775.1 uncultured Candidatus Saccharibacteria bacterium
CGTTTTCTCTTTCCATCTGCTGGGCGAGGATTTTTAAAACTTCCTCTAAGGTTCCTGCTTCCTCCCCTACTTTTACCATGCTCAAAAAAAGTTCAGAGAAAATGTTAGGATATTTACTTAATGATTCAGAAAAGCTTTTTCCTTTAGCAATTTCTTCTCTTATCTCTGGTAAGGCGCTTTTCAATTTCTTACTCTTTGATTGACCAGCTAAAATATGGAGGGCTCGGGGCAAAGAAAGCCCTGAGGCTAGCATTACTTGTAAATTCCTAGTAAAAAATATTTTCTCAGTTAAGGAAACCCCTCCAAAAGGTAAGGCAATCTCAAATTTTCTTTTCTTAGCTATCTCGGCTTCAGTTTCAGCTTTAATCAAAATAAAACCCTGCTCTCGCAGTTTTTTCGCTAGTTGGTGAATATCCTTGGTCTCCAAAATACCAGTTTTACTTTCCCCTTTTAAAGATTTGGCCGTATAAAAATACTTTGGCATTACTCGATAATAACCCTTAATATTTCTTCGATTGAGGTTATTCCTTGGGCTGCCTTAACAAAACCATCCTCAATCATTGTTCTCATTCCCTCTTTTTGGGCTTGAGCGGTAATTTGGTAAGAAGTTGCTCTTTTAACAATCAATTCTTTGATGGTTTCAGTAATTGGTAAAATTTCGTAAATTCCAATTCGGCCTTTATGTCCCTCGGGACATTCTTTAGAGGGTTTGGGCCGATAAAATTCGATGTCTCGGAAATTTTCTTTTGGCTTTATTATTTTTTCTTCTTTTAAAATCTTTAAAATTCGATCTGGGTCGCAATATTTTTTTAAATTTTTCATTTCCGAATCTTTTAAATTATACTTAGTTTTTACTCTACAAAGCCGCCTAACTAATCTTTGAGCCAAAATTACATTTAAGGTTGAAGAAATTAAAAATGGTTCAGCTTGCATGTCAATCAATCTAGGAATGGCTCCGGCCGCATCAGTGGTATGCAAAGTAGATAAAACTAAGTGACCAGTTAAGGCCGCATTGATAGCTAAACCGGCAGTTTCATTATCTCTAATTTCTCCCACCATGATGATGTCAGGATCTTGACGAACTAAAGCTCTTAAACCATTGGCAAAAGTTAAGCCAATTTTTGGCCTAACCTGAGTTTGATTAATTCTAGGCATTCGATATTCAATTGGGTCTTCCACGGTCGAGATATTCACGCCCGGTAAATTTAAAATTTCCAGCATGGCATACAAGGTAGTAGTTTTCCCGCAGCCAGTGGGTCCAGTTACCAAAATCATCCCTACCGGTTTTCTTAAATTATCCTGAACCCCTTCCAAAGCATCTCCCCTCAACCCCAAGCCTTCTAAGCTATGGACCTTGGCAGTTTCGGCTAGAAGTCGCATCACAATTTTCTCTCCATCAAAAACTGGTAAAATTGAAACCCGGATAGAATATCGGTATTCTTTAGTTTCAATTTTAAATCGGCCATCCTGAGGTAATCGATGTTCATCAAGTTTTAAATTAGATAAAACTTTTACTCTGGCGACAATTCCCGAAGCAGCTGTTTTGGGCAGAGTCATGGCATCTCGCAAAATTCCATCAATTCGGTATCTAACTACTACTTCTTTTTCTAAAGGTTCAATGTGAATATCAGAGGCTCTTTGTAAAACGGCGTGTTTTAACAAGGTATCAACAATTCTTATCACTGGTAAACCTTCAGCAACTTTTTTTAGCTCCTCTTTCTCTCCACCAGCTAGCGGACCTATTTTTATTTTTTTTATCGGCTTTATTACCCCAGCTTCTTTTTTGATAATCTCCCCAAATTCTGCCTCTAAAGTTTTTTGATATTGCCTTAAGACATTTTTGATTGATTCTGGAGTAGTTAATCTTGGTAAAATTTTTAAGGGGGTAGTCTTTTTAATAAACTCAATCGTTCTTAAATCTTCGGGGTCTAACATGGCCACCTCTAAGTCATTTCCCTTTTTTCTGAAAGCAATAATATTGTGGCTCCTGGCAATTG
>CAZWEN010000059.1:0-1858 GCA_964632775.1 uncultured Candidatus Saccharibacteria bacterium
GCTCTTTTCTCTTTTCTGCCCCTTCAATCATAGAAAGAGCAATTCTATCCTTAACTGAACCGCCGGGATTAAAAAATTCAAGTTTAACATAAAGCTCTACTTTTTTATTCGGATTCAACCTGTTTATTTTTACTAAAGGCGTGTTACCAATTAATTGCAAAATATTTTTATACATATTAATTTATTCTATCATCTTTTGATTTTTTGGGAAATTTGTGCTAAAATCAAGTAACTGTGACTCCAGAAATTCAAACATTTTTGTTGGCAATGACCCCAATAGGGGAGTTAAGAGTTTCCTTACCAGCCGCTTTAACAATTTATCAATTAAATTGGAGGGTAGCTTATTTGATTTCGGTTATTGGGAATTTAGTCCCGGTAGTTTTTCTTCTTTTGTTTTTAGAGCCGGTTTCTAATTGGCTTTCCAGAAGGTCGGAAATCTGCCAAAAATTCTTCTTTTGGCTTTTTGCGAGGACTAGAAAACGACATAGTTTTAAAATGAAAAAATATGGATATCCAGCTTTAATAGCTTTTGTCGCTATTCCCTTGCCAATTACTGGCGGCTGGACGGGGTCTATAATTGCTTTTTTATTCAAGATACCTCTCAAAATAGCCTTTCCTTTAATTAGCTTAGGGGTTATTATAGCTGGAGCAATAGTTTTAGCTGCTACCCAGACCGGAATTGTTATTGAGAAATATTTTGGCTGGCAAATATTAGTAGGGATTTTGTTGGTAATAGGATTTATTTGGATAATGTATAACAAAGTCAAAAATAAAAAAGCATGAGAAAAACGAATGTAATAATAAGTATTGTAATCGGTTTCTTAATAGGAGTTTTTTTCTTTATTATTATAAAAAATATCGGGATAGAAATTCCTTACACTTGGCTACTTCTAATTGTTTTTCCCCTTCTGGCTTTACTGGGAATGTTTGTTGTTTCATTCCTCGGAAAAAAGTTTTTAATTATTTATCAGGCAGGAAAATTTGCTTTAGTAGGAGCTCTTAACACTTTCATTGACTTAGGAGTTTTAAATGGGCTTATCTGGATTTCGGGAATTGTTGCCGGTCCTTTTTATTCGGTATTTAAAGGCATTTCTTTTTTAATAGCTACCCTAAATAGTTACTTTTGGAACAAGCACTGGACTTTTAAAAAAGGAAAAAAAGTTTTTGCCCCCGGTGAATTTTCTAAATTTCTGGTGGTAACTGCTATCGGGCTTTTTATTAATGTAGGGATTGCTTCTTTTGTAGTAAACATTATCGATCCCCAGTTTGGAGTCACGGAGAAAATGTGGGCAACCACTGGAGCATTCGCTGCTACTTTAATTGCCTGGATTTGGAACTTTTTAACTTCCAAATTTATTGTATTTAAAAAGTAATTTAAGATAAATATGGCTAATTTAGTCCTTTACCGCAAATATCGGCCCCAAACTTTTGCTGAAATTATTGGCCAAGAACATATTGTTCAAACTTTAACCAATGCCATTTCTTCAGGAATGATTTCCCATGCCTATTTGTTTTCTGGCCCGCGCGGTTCTGGCAAAACCTCAATCGCTAGACTTTTGGCTAAAGCAGTCAATTGTCAAAATCGAAAAGAAAATGAATTTGAACCCTGTAATAAATGCTCATCTTGTTTGGAGATTATGGAAGGGAGAGCCCTGGATTTAATTGAAATTGATGCTGCTTCTCATCGAGGGATTGACGAAGTAAGGGAATTAAGAGAGGGAATAAAGTTCACTCCAACTAAATCAAAATATAAGGTATTTATCATTGATGAGAGCCACCAATTAACCCGGGAAGCAGCTAATGCCCTTTTGAAAACCTTAGAAGAACCGCCTTCTTACGCCATTTTTGTTTTAGCTAC
>CAZWEN010000060.1:0-1821 GCA_964632775.1 uncultured Candidatus Saccharibacteria bacterium
AAAATTCAGATAAAAAAAGAGGGGTATTATCCCTGGGAAAAGAATTTGGAAATAAAAGAAAAAGAAGTTGCCGAGGTAAAAAATATTGTTTTAATCCCGGAAAATCCAAATTTTAGTATTTTAACCAAGGAGGTGAAAGATTTCTGGGTCTCGCCTGATGAGAGAAAAATAATTTTATTTGAGGAAAATGAAAAGGGCTGGGCTCTGAAACTACTCGATTTGGAAAGGAATGTCAAAAGTCATTTAATTGATGAGAAAGGTATTTCTCGGGAAAAAGTTGAACTTTTCGACTTAGAATTTTCTTCTGATTCAAAGGAAATTTTCTTAGAAGTGGGAATGGAGGAACAATTAAAGTATTTTACTTTAGAAATCGACGAAATACCGCCGGTCTTAACCGAAAGCAAAAAACCTTCGCCACCATTTGAAAATGCTCTCATTTACAAAACTGTTAGGCAAGATATTTATTACCTGAATAACCTTGGTCACCTTTTTAAAAACCCGAGCGTAGCAAAGGGTGAAGATGAAGGCGAAGCCTTCATCGACTACGGAGAAAATCTAACTGAAAAACCTTTCTCAATCAAGCAGGAAACTGAATATGCTTTAGAAATATTTCCAGATTTTGTATTCTTACGCGAGAGTCAGATTTTGTATCAATTTAATCCCAATTCAAAATCTTTTGAGAAATTTTTTGAACCAATAAAAGATTTAAAAATCTCCCCAGATTATAAAAAAATAGTTTATTTTTCAGATTACGAAATCTGGATTTTGTTTCTAAAAGATAAGTCTAATCAACCTCAAAAAAAAGCTGGGGAGAAACTTTTTCTAATCCGCCTCTCTGAACAAATTAAAGATTGCTTTTGGTTTGATTCTAATTATTTAGTATTTAATGCTGGGGATAAAATAAAAATCGCCGAAATCGACGACCGAGATAGAATAAATATTGTAGACGTTGCAGAATTTGCAAACCCAAAGATATTTTGGAATAAAAATGATAAAAAACTGTATGTTTTAAGTGATGAGAATTTAAATCAATCTGAAAGGTTATTGCCTTGAGCTTCAATTTTTTTCTTAAAATCTTCCCATTTAATATTTCCCTCACCAGCCATCGAACATATTTCTCTAAATTGGCAATATTGGCACTGCCACTCTTCTGGCCAACCGGGAATTCTCTGAGGGACAATATTTGAATCAATTTTTGTTTTTAGGTCAGTCAAATCTCTTAAAAGAGACTGAGCAAGATTTGAATCGTAATTAACTAAAAATTCTTTTAATTCTAATGTATCTTTGTTTACGTAAAGAAGTATTCCTTTGGGAATTTTAAAAAAGTGGAGATAGAGTTGAATTTGATTAACATTGTCTTTTTTTGGTTCGGTTAAATTTTTAAAAATCATACTATTCATACTTTTAAAATCTACCACATAAAGCTCGTTGTTTAGGGTAATAATGGCATCGGCTCGACCTGAAATTAATTCTTGAGGAGGAATTTTAACTTCTGAAGCCCTAACTATTCCTAAACTAAAGAGGTTATTCAAAATCTGCATTTGAATATAATCTCCGTGATCGAACATCCTTAAAACTCGGGGTTCCATTTTTTCCCGAGGAACATTTTTAAATTTAAAAAATACTGCCCGGGAACATTTTCCAGCGTCAGTAATGTAAAAATGGTGCTGTTCTCTGTCTCTTTCTCTATCCAGATAAAATTGGTCAAGAAGTTCTTTTAGCATTATCCCTACGAATTACGAATATTTACGAATCTACGAATAAGCGAGGGAAGTAATTTTTAGGACCATCCGCAGGCAAATTGCATGGTTTCGCCGAAGG
>CAZWEN010000061.1:0-1771 GCA_964632775.1 uncultured Candidatus Saccharibacteria bacterium
TATACATTATTGGAGCTAAAGAAGTTATTAAAAATCTTTGGAATACCCTTAAAATTCCCGAAATTATATTGCTAATTCCCAGAAAAATCGGACTCAGAAACATAATTCGAGTCAGCAAAATAGTCAATTCTTTACTCTCTGAAGAAAAACCGGGGGCTATCAGAGAAACAAGATTAGGAGCAAAAATAAATAAAATTCCACAAATCAAAATTAAAAAAATTAAAAATAAATTTAAAAGATTAGAAAAATATTTAAAAGCTTCATCCCGGCTTTTGACCAAATATTCACTAAAAATTGGAATAATTGCTGCTCCAATTGCTCCCATTATCAAAACCATGGAAATGAAATCCGGAATCCTAAAAGCAGCATAATAAATATCGAGATCCGCACCTAATCCAAAATTTCTAGCTAAAAGCCGGTCACGGATCAACCCTAACAGAATACTGATAAAAAAAGCTCCCGCTAAGACAAAAGCGGCTGAAGTGATATTTTTTGTTTGGATATTTAAAATATTTTTAAAGAAATTAACCTTCATTGATTTTCCGGATAATTATGATTGGAGTCAGCTCTTTGGATTGACCAGCCGGGTTATCCTTTAATATTTTTAATATCAATCTTTCTTTCCTGGGTGGCGGGTGGGTGTCGTCTAAATCTTTACTTTTACCCAAAATATTTCCTCCCAAATCATTTACATCGGCAACCACAAAAGAAAGGCCGTATTTATCTCTTAGTTGCCGGCAAAGGTTATCACAATTTTGGGGACCCAAAATCCCAATTTGGGCATACTGGGGAAAGGCCTCTCCATAAAAACCATCTATTTGAGAAATTTGATGACCAGACATTCGATAAAAAATTCCATAAATTCTAAAAATTTTTAAAATACTACCCAAAAAGCCGGCCAATAAAATCCTTGGCAAACCAGCTAAATTAATGGCCAGCTGCATTTTAAAAGGGTTACCCACTGAAAATCCATAGGGAGTTTTTTTAGCAAATTTGGAAAGAAACTTAGCCCAAAATCCAACTTTAACATCCTTTTTGTAAATTATTCTTCTTTGTAAAATAGAAACAATTTTTTGGCCCAAGACCACGATATCAGACTCTTTAGCAAAAGGTAAAACGTATTTTTCAATTATATCTTCCAACCTATCAGCAACCTCAACGAAATGAGTTTTTATCGGATACCTGGCCCATCTTATTCCTTCTACTTCAACAATTAATTTTTTCCCAGGGTTTGGGGATATTTCCATGCTTTTCTTTTTTTATTTTAATATTTTCTCCCCTTCTTTACAAATCTTAAATTTTTTGTTAATTTTGTTCCAGGAATGAAAAAAATACATCACATCATCGAAGCTCAACAGTTTGATCGACCCTGGTTAGAAGAAGAACTTTTCCCTTTAGCTAAAGAAATGGAAAAGGTTGTCAAAGAAGGAGGTTCTAATATTCTTTCCGGAAAGAGAATGATTACTCTTTTTTACGAGCCTAGTACTCGAACCCGTGTCTCTTTCGAGATGGCAATGGATATGATGGGTGGAAAGGTAGTTTTCTCAACCGAGAATGCCAGACAGTTTTCTTCGGCAGCTAAAGGAGAAACACTTGAGGATACAATTAAGGTTCTCAATAGCTATCACCCCGATGTCATTATTTTAAGATATGACGAAGAAGATGGAACAAAAAGAGCAGCTGAAGTTTCCTCAGTACCAATTATTAATGCTGGAGATGGTTCTGGACAGCACCCAACCCAAGCTTTATTAGACCTTTTTACTATCCAAAA
>CAZWEN010000062.1:0-1748 GCA_964632775.1 uncultured Candidatus Saccharibacteria bacterium
AACTGGAACTAAATCCTCCCAAAGGACTCGTGCTGCCGTTACACTATACCCCGTCTATAACTTTTTATACCTCTTTGTTTTCTTTTGGTCAATCACCGAGCCCCCACCAAAAACATTGAGGGGGCGAAGGTGAAGATGAGAATTTTATTCTCATCGCCTGTTTGATATGATATACTAAAATAATGAATCTTAAGGAAATTTTTGAACAATTTAATGTTCCAGCTCAGTGCAAAAAATATGGTCTTCCTCTCTGGCAATGCCCCCATTTTCTTTTTTTGGCAATGGGGATAATTATTATTGGTTCAACTCTGGCTGTCTATGCTATTGGTAGCCGTTATGTCGAAGATCCCCAAGTAATAACTTTGATTGTCCTTTTGGTAACCGCAATTTTATTTACGATTGCCGTGATTATTACCCGGAGTTTTGAAAGATTAGCTGAAGCTAATCGGATGAAGTCAGAATTTATTAGCGTGGTTTCTCATCAACTACGTTCTCCTCTTTCTAATCTAAGATGGGTAATTGAATTGTTAACTTCGGGAAGAGTCAATGGAGTTAGTGAAAAACAGCTGGAATATTTTAAAATTTTAAAAGAAAATAGTACCAGGATGAGAGAACTGGTTTCCGATTTATTAATCGTTTCCAGAATTGAAACGGCAAAACTCCCCTTAAAGAAAAAAGAGATCTTTTTAGAAGATTTGGTCAGGAAAATAATTAAAGAACTTGAGTCTTTTGCTAAAGCCTCTAACGTTAAGATAGAACTTAAAGCTCAAGAAAATTTACCAAAAGTTTTCGTTGACCCTTCCCAGATTCTATTAGTGATTGAAAACCTTTTAGACAATGCTATTCGTTATATTAAAGAAAAAGGCCAGGTTGAGATAAAATTGGAGAAAAGAGAAAAAAATCTTTATTTTGAAATAAAAGATAATGGAGTGGGTATCCCTAAAGAAGATCAAAAATACATTTTTCAAAAATTTTTCCGCTCCGAAAATGTGATGAGATATCAAACCCAGGGTTCAGGCCTGGGTTTATATATTACTAAATCAATTGTTAATAGATCAGGAGGAAAAATTGGATTTAAAAGCCAAGAAGGTATTGGGTCGACCTTCTGGTTTATTTTACCAATAAAATAATTTAAAAATATGAAAAAAATTTTATTTATTGAAGATGAATCTACTCTTCAAAAAACTTTTGGAGAAATTTTAAAATCGGAAGGTTGTGAGGTGATTCCGGCCTTAGATGGAGAAATAGGTTTGAGGTTAGCAAAAAACAAAAAGCCAGATTTAATTTTACTTGATTTAATTTTACCTAAAGTTAACGGTTTTGAAGTTTTAAAAAAATTAAAAGCCGAGGTTGAAACTAAAAATATTCCAGTGATTGTTTTGACTAATCTTGAGGGGATAGGAGATGTAGACAAAGCCATTGAGCTGGGAGCCACTACTTATTTAGTTAAGGCCGATTATTCTTTGGAAGAAGTAGTAGAAAAGATAAAAAAAGCCCTCGGTGAATAAATTTCTATGAGAGTTGAACCGGGACAACTTGAAGCCTTCCTACTTGATGCTGATTTAGTTACTAAAGCTCAATTTGAAAAGGCTTTTAAAAAAGCTGAAAAAACTAATCTAAAAGTTGGTGATGTTTTGGTTTCCGAAGGTCTAATTTCAAAAGAGCAGTTTATTAAACTGGAAGCCTATATTTTAGGTATTCCTTTTGTAAATTTAGAAAAAGAAATTGTTTCGCCGGAAGTTCTGAAA
>CAZWEN010000063.1:0-1581 GCA_964632775.1 uncultured Candidatus Saccharibacteria bacterium
AAATTAAGATATGAAATCCAATGAAATTTTCCGAAAAAATATCTAAAAAAAATCCGCCAGTGAAAGCTGCCCCCACACCAATTTTGGTGTTAGGGTCAAAGACCGTTATGAGAATTACGGCAATTAAAATGAGATTCAGGGCCCAGCCAAGAAAACCCCCCTCTAAAAAGATATTAAAATGGGTTAGAAAGCTGGTCTGAAATAAAGTTAAAATATAAAAAAATGGGATTAAAATTAAAATTTTTTTCATTTAAAAATTGACAATAACGAATAAAGTTTCTAGCTCCTTGACATCAAAGGCTGGTTTAATTTTTGCCCCTTGCCAGGGTTGAATATCGCTTTTTAATACCTCTTTAATCTCGCCGACTAAAAGCCCTTTGGGGAAAATTCCTCCCAAGGCAGTAGTAACTACCAGATCACTTTCTTTAATTTCTTTTTCTTGGGGAACGAGGTCTAAAAAAAGTTTGAGATTCCCCTTCCCTTTTACTACTCCCTGAATATCGTTATCATCATCCCCCCCCATAATTTTGGCATCAAAAGAACTTTCTTTATTGGAAATTAAAATAACTTTTGAGAAATTTTCATAAACTTCACCAATTTTTCCTATTAAAGCTTTCTGCTGAGTAATTACCGGAAAGTCTTTTAAAATGCCGTCTTTTGAGCCCTTATTGATTAGAAGGGTATCTTGGGAGATATCTTTTCCCCTAACCTCAGATAGGAGTAATTTAAATTCTTTCTCCAGACCTATCTCTAAGGCTTCTCTTAAAACTTCATTTTCTTTTTTTAGTTCTTTTAATCTAGTATTTTCTGCTAGAAGCGCTTGATTTTTAAGTAGGAGCTCTTCATCTTCTTTTTTTATTTTTTCGATTTCAGAAATTACCTCAAAAAAATCAGATAGATTATTTCCTGCTCGCCAAAAAGTTTTTTGAATTGGCGAGGAAATTAAATAGAAAAAGTTTTTAACCTCTTTGGAAAAACCAGTTAAATTCAAAACAATAAAAAAGGCAATTAACAAAACTATAATTAGCCCAATTTTAACCCCGGGAGATAGCTTCATTATCTTATTATATCGCATTTTTTAAGGTCTTGACAGGGGTTTTTGGCTAAATATAATAGTCTTAGTATTAAAAAAGGTCGAGGCAATTTAAAGAAATTAAGTACTAAATTGTCTATGGTTCGCGATAAACTATATACTACCTTTATTGGTCAATATCTAGGCGAAGAAGAATCAGAAGAAGAAACCCCAGAAGAAGAAATGCCAGAAGAAGAAGGTGAGGAATGGGAAGAAGAATAAAGTACAAAAAATCCCACTTAGTGGGATTTTTTATTTAAGTTAAAAAACCCGGCGATGTCCTACTTTCTCACCAAAAGGCAATATCATCGGCGCAGATCGGTTTAACTTCTCTGTTCGGAATGGAAAGAGGTGGTACCCGATCGCTATAATCACCGGGAAAATATTTTTATGGTCATTAATTGCTAACCAAGAAGATGTATGATTTATTAGTACTGCTCGGCTTAATGCGTCTCCGCACTTACACCTGCAGCCTATCAACCAGATAATCTCTCTGGAATCTATGAGTC
>CAZWEN010000064.1:0-1560 GCA_964632775.1 uncultured Candidatus Saccharibacteria bacterium
ATTGTTTTTCTGGGAGATTATGTTGACCGAGGTCCGAAATCAAAAGAAAATTTAGATTTTTTGTTGGAAGCAAAAGTCAAAAACCCAAATCAAATTTATTTATTGCAAGGCAATCACGAAGGACATCATATTTTAAAATTTTCTCCAGCTGACTTTTGGGAAAGCTTATCAGAAGCAGATTATGAAAAATATATTTCAATTGTAGAAAAATTTCCCTTAGCAGCAATTACTAAAGATATTATTGCTTTACACGGGGTTTTGCCCAACGTTAAAAATTTAGAAGAAATAAATAAAATTAAATTAGGAAGTGAAAAATGGCGGCAAATTACCTGGGGCGATTTTTTAAATGAAAAAGGAGAATATTTAGGCACTGATCCTTTTACTGGCCGACCCCAATTTGGCCAAGATTATTTTTTAAAAATGATGGAGAGGTTCAAGAAAAAAGTTTTAATTCGTTCTCATCAACCAACCTCTCCCCTATTTATGTTCAATAACCAATGTCTAACCATTTTCACCTCCTCGGCCTATGCCCGCGAAAGAATCATTGCTATTGCCGATTTTAAAAAATCAATAAAAACCGCCAAAGATTTAGAAATATTAAGAATATGAAATTTGTTTTAAAGGAACCTTTTAAAGACTACAACCCGCCCACCACGTCCTCCCATCCCTCGTTTCGCTCAGGATGGGCCCCTAATATTTATAGTTTAATGAGAAAAGTTGGATATCATTTCCAAAGAAAAGATGAGAAAAAATCAGAGTTGATTTTTATCAGACCCCCAAAAGGCTATCCAAGGTTTCATTTATATTTAAAAGTCGAAAATGAAAATTTAATTTTTAATTTACACTTAGATCAAAAAAGACCAATTTACATAGGCGTCCCCGCTCACAGTGCAGAATATGAAGGTGGAGTAGTTGAAAAAGAAGCAGAAAGAATTAAGCAAATATTAAAATATGAAAAACAAAAATGAAAAAGTAAAATTGATTCTGGCTTCGGGTTCGCCAAGAAAATACAGCAAAGGAGTTTTTCTAAACATCGTCTCTAAAGATAAAAATGATTGGAAAAGGCAAATTGATTTCATTAATTACTTACCAAATGTTAATCACGTTGAGGTTTGGATTGAAGAAAATTTAAAATTATCAGAGATAAAATTTTTGAAATCTTTACTTAAAAATTATGAAATACTTATTCACGGCCCTTTTGTTCATTTAAGTTTAATCTCGCCTCATCAAGAAATTAGAGAAATTACCATAAAACGATATCTCCAGACATTAAAGGTTGCTGAAATTTTGAAAGCAAAATTAGTCACTTTTCATGCTGGAACTAAAATTAAGTTCGCTTCTAAAAAAATAGTTGTAAAACAGTTAGTTCAAAATCTTAGAAAACTTAAGAAACATTATAAAGGGAAGGTTGTTTATACGATTGAAAATCTTCCTCCTCAAAGCGGTGGGGTTCGAGATCATTATCCAGGTTCTCTAAAGGAATTATCTCAATTAAAGAGATTACTTCCCTGGCTAAATTTTACCTTAGATGTGGGCCACGCATTTCAAAGCGGAGGAAAT